>CAZTLZ010000078.1:0-12805 GCA_964614665.1 uncultured Maribacter sp. | reverse complement strand
GAAGAACCAATTATGCCAGGTAAAACCGGAGAGATTCAAGTAAAATATGATACCAATAGAGTTGGTCCCATCAGAAAAGCCATTACGGTCATATCCAATGCGGATACACCAACTAAGGTTCTAAAGATAAAGGGAGAAATAAAAGCTGCTGAAGGTAAATAAAACCTAAAACAGAGAATATATGAACCCTGATAGGAAACTGTCAGGGTTTTTTATTTTCAAACATATCCTTTAAAATAAAGGTGAAAGCCAAATCTGAATCATAACGCTCTATCACTACACGTATACGTTTGCCCTTCTTTTCATTAAGCATATGCAGCACTTCTTGAAGTTTATAGCTATGGATACTCTTCCCATTTACGGCCAAAATGACATCACCTTCTTTCAAACCGGCTTCTTCCGCTGGGCTGCCAGCACGAATTCCGGATACCACAATTTCTGGCACTAGGCTTAAGCGTGTTGTGTTTTCCATTAGAATTTGAACATTACCGAAAGTATCTTCCTCTTCTGTTACAAGTCCGCTAGGGTTGGCTAGTCGCTCCGCTACATAACGCACCCCATCATGCTGCAAATCGATACCGCTGAAATTGAATTGAAAAGGACTGTTGAAACTTCCGTTCTTCCGTAAGGTGATTTTTTTGTTGCGATAATCAAAAATGATATTGAATCGTTTGAGTACTTCACCGCCTAGACTTCCATTTCTGTTACCCAGATTTTTGATGGCATTGAAAGATTCTTTATCTGGAAAAGCCACCTTCGCGTTTTCCAGAGCAAAATCTCCAAGCTTCATACTCTTAATTCGTGTACGTTTGCCATAGACATCACCACCCAATCCTCTACCCAAAAAATCCTCATAGAACGTATCAGGTACTCGAATATCTTCATTTTCCATGAGCCAGATGGCATCACTACTTCCCGTATCTAATAGCATTCGGACCGAAACACTTTCATCATCCTTCAAAAAAACCTCTCCATCAACATAAGCTTTCTTTCGTACAAGAGATAAGGGTAGTGTTTGATTTCTTTTGTTCTTTTTATATGTATAATATTTAGGGTCATGAAACTTGATATTTCGAGAAGAATAATTCATTTCTACAACAAAATCGCGAAAAAGGTCATAGCCGATAATACCATGTATGGGAATACCCAAAGAAGGAGAAAAATTCAAAGATTTGTCTAAAACCACATACAATTTTTGCAGTTCATTCTCAATACTACCCAACTTAAAGTAATTATTTCTTGAACGTAGTGCCTGTATCGGTTCGCCTTCACCCAAACCCCGAATCGTCACCTCTGACACTTCGTTGATCTGAATAGAGTCTTTATCCGATAAATTGAATAGAATGGGTGTACTTACACCTGTATCTAAAACAAAAGACAAGGTAGTGCCATTGACCTCTACAGGCACGATAACCAAATTGTTAATGAGTTGGAATTTTACCTTTTCATGTTTTTGCCCATCAGTTAAACCAAAGGTCTGCCCGACCCCCAATAAGGGTATGGTGAACAGAAAAAGAAAACCTAATACTCGTTTTTTGAACATTATTTCTTGTCTTGAAAAACTAAAGGCTTTCTTAAGTTACGATTTTTTAAAATGTATTACGTTAAATTAACATTGTTTGGGACATTTTAAATAAAATCCTCGATTATTGGTTTGTCCATTTGTATTACCGATTTTTGCTGAAATTAAGTTTAACATGCCATCTATATCTCAAAAAGGATTGGCGATGCCCGAATCGCCCATTCGAAAATTGGTTCCCTATGCAGAAGATGCAAAAAAAAGAGGAGCCAAGGTTATTCACCTCAACATTGGACAACCAGACATCAAAACCCCCGAAATTGCTCTTGAAGCAGTAAAAAGTAATTCTATTGACGTTCTTGCCTATAGTAGAACTGAAGGTTCTGAAACCTATAGGGAAAAACTTGTCTCCTATTATGCCAAAAATGACATAATGGTATCTGCAAGAGATATTATAGTAACTACTGGCGGTTCAGAGGCACTCTCATTCGTTATGGGGTGCATTGCAGATGTTGGAGACGAAATCATTATTCCTGAGCCCTTTTATGCCAACTATAACGGATTCGCTTCCGGATCAGGAGTAAAAGTAGTGCCTGTTGTATCCAATATTGAAACGAATTTTGCCTTACCCCCTATTGAAGACTTCGAAAAGCTGGTTACATCAAAAACCAAAGGCATCTTAATTTGTAATCCTGGAAATCCAACAGGGTATTTATATAGTAAAGAAGAAATTAAGAAATTAGCCGCCATTGCTAAAAAACACGATTTGTTTTTGATTGCGGATGAAGTCTATCGTGAGTTTACCTACGACGGTGCGGAACATTATTCCGTTCTTCAAGAAGAAGGCTTGGAAGAACACGCGATCATTGTGGATTCAGTTTCAAAAAGATATAGCATGTGCGGTGCTCGTATAGGGTGTTTGGTATCTAAAAACGAGAGTGTCATTAAAACTGCAATGAAATTTGCGCAAGCTAGATTATCCCCTCCCACATATGCTCAAATCGCGGCAGAAGCGGCACTTGAAACTCCGCAAGGCTATTTTGATGCTGTTAAGGAAGAATATGTTTCTCGCAGAAACCTACTTATCGAAGAATTGAAAAAAATAGATGGTGTCAAAGTGGCTACTCCGAAAGGTGCATTTTACTGTATTGCCGAGCTACCCATATCAGACGCGGATGACTTTGCGCAGTGGCTTTTAGAAGACTTTAGAGTTAAGAACGAAACGGTCATGGTCGCCCCAGCTGCGGGCTTTTATGCCACACAAGGGTTGGGCAAAAACCAAATTCGCATAGCGTATGTTTTGGATAAAGAGAGTCTAAAACGAGCGGTAGACATACTAAAGGAGGCTCTCAATAGTTATATAGGTTGATGCAGGTTCAAGAAAATAAATCCCTTAAAACTTATAATACGTTCGGTATAGATGCCAAGGCGAAGTTCTTTTGCGAAATAAATTCAATGGAAGATTTGGCCGAAGCCCTTAAATTAGATGAATATTCAGATAAATTCATTTTGAGTGGGGGTAGCAATATGCTAATCACCAAAGATATTGAGGCCTTGGTACTTCATATCAATCTAAAGGGAATTTCAATTCTTGAGGAAGATGAAGGCCATGTTCTCTTAAAAGTGATGGCCGGGGAAAATTGGCACCAAATGGTCTTGTGGACATTGGAACACGATTATGGGGGCCTTGAAAACATGTCATTGATTCCAGGTAATACGGGTACTGCGCCCATTCAGAATATAGGTGCATACGGAGTTGAACTTAAAGATAGCTTTGAAAGTTGTAATGCAATGGAAATTGCTACACAACAAATCCGAACTTTTTCGGCCGCCGATTGCCAATTCGGATATCGTGATTCCTATTTCAAAAATGCAGGAAAAGGAAAATTCGTTATTACAAGCGTTAACTTGCGTTTGACAAAAAACAACCACACCTTAAATACTTCTTACGGTGCTATTGAAGGTCAACTTGAAAAAGACGGTATTGCAAACCCTACTATAAAAGATATTTCTAATGCAGTTGTCGCTATTCGCCAAACCAAGCTTCCAGATCCTACCGAATTGGGAAACAGTGGTAGTTTTTTTAAGAATCCTATAATATCCAAATCTGAGTTCAAAGCCTTTTCCGAACTGCATCCTGAGGCTCCTTTTTACAAAATATCCGAAGAGAATTACAAAATTCCAGCTGGTTGGCTCATTGAACAGTGTGGTTATAAAGGAAAGCGTTTTGGTGATGCTGGTGTCCACAAGAAACAGGCATTGGTTTTAGTAAACTACGATAACGCCACTGGCGAAGAAATTCTCAAACTTGCCCATGTCATTATAGACAAGGTGCAGGAAAAATTTGGAATTCGAATCAATCCGGAAGTGAACATTATCGATTAATGTCCGCACAAAAAATAATCCCTTCAAATTTGCACTTGAAGGGACTATACCAAACCAAACTAACCAAAAATTAAATGTACAATTACCAGCTGTACATTTATTTATCTAATTAAAAAATTAGATTGAGGCTAATTAACAATCAAATTGATAAATTAGCGTTAATCATCATATATACGGTCAAGATGATTAATTTGGATGCCTGAGGCTGACATTTTTTCCTAACCTTATAAAATTCATGAGCACACTTCTTGAAAAACACATTGTTGAACTCTTACAAGAGCGAAATGAAAAAGCTATTTCCCTTTTGTATGAACATTATGGTGACACCCTGTATGGTGTGGCCCATAAGGTTGTGCGCAGTGAAGAATTGGCACAGGATGTGGTTCAAGAAAGTTTTGTGAAAATCTGGAAGAAATCCGATTCTTACGATTCATCCAAGGCCAAATTATTCACTTGGCTTTTTCGAATAACCAGAAACACTGCAATTGACAAATTAAGAAGCGTTAACACAAAAACGGATAAAGAAATCCAAATGGACGTTTCAGACGTATATAACCTAGGTGTCGATAGTATCAAACCTGAGTTTATGGACGTTCGAGAGAACCTCGAAAAGATAGAGGACAAATACCAAATAGTTTTGGAAGCCCTGTTTTTTCAAGGGATGACCCAACAAGAAGCAAGTGATGAACTTAATATTCCGTTGGGAACCATCAAATCACGTTTAAAAATCGGACTACGTGAACTAAGAAAAATTTATGGACCAACAATGATAGTAACATTGATTTTAAGTTTAATGTGATGAAAGAAAAAATAAAAATATTCCTTGATACCGATCTTCTTGAGAAGTACCTTCTTGGTTATACAACTGATGAAGAGTCTTTTCAGGTAGAACGTTATATAGCAATGTATCCAGAGGTAAAACAAACCTATGACGAGCTTCAAAGTAATTTGGAGACCTTTGCGAAAATGCATGCCATCAAAACCCCAGAAGGGTTAAAAGAACGAATTATCGCAAGAATAAGAGGCGAAAAAGCAGGAAGAAAAAGATTCTTCCAATACGCAATCGCAGCGAGTTTCGCGGCACTTCTTTTTGCAGCGGCTTCCTATTTCTTTTACAATCAGAATCAAAATCTTCAACAAGAGAATGAAATAGTTACAAACCAGATAGAACTATTGAAAGAAGATATGAAAGCTGGATTGGAAGATATGCGAAATCAATTTATTGTTTTGCAGAATAAGAATACCAAAAGATACAATGTAAACGGAAATAAGAAGGCTAAAGAATTGAAAGCCGTTGCCTATGTGAACCCTGTCAAAAAACTTTCTTATATCAACGTTAGTAAATTGCCAAACCTACCGGAAGATCAATGTTTTCAAATGTGGGCGGAAGTAAATGGAGAAATGGTCAATTTGGGTGTTATAAAGGAGGCTCACGGTCAAGATAACCTAATGGAACTTCCATATGGCAATGAAGCCGTAGGTTACATTACCATTGAACCCGTTGGCGGTAATGAAACCCCTACTGTTGAAAATATAGTAGCTAATATAGCTTATTAATCAGTTCCCCTTTTTAAAGCAAGCATTAAGCCCCTTTTTGGGGCTTAATTTTTATACCTTTGTAGCAGGCGTAGATGTAATTTTGACATGAATTTACGTCCATATTAATACTGAATTCAGAATAGATGAAACTTGTATTATTGACAATTGGTTTGTTGGCTCTAGCTTTTGCTGGTATTGCTATAAAAATCTGGTCTAAGAAAGATGGCAAATTTGCTGGTACTTGTGCAAGTCAAAGTCCATTTTTAAATAAAGATGGTGAGGCATGCGGAATGTGTGGAAAGCTTCCCAGCGAACAAGATTGCAGAAAAGATGTAGCGACCGACCTGCAATGAATTACCATAGCATTTATTTACACCGTTAAATATTTCCTTTGGATTCTAGAGAGAATGATATCGCGGCCATTATCAGCAAAGCCAAAGAAGGCAATCAAATTGCGTTCAGTACATTGTTGGATTTTTTCTGGAATGATGTCTATGGGTTTCAATTGAAGCGTACCGAGAACGAAAACGATGCGGAAGACATTACAATTCAGACCTTTTCAAAAGCCTTCGACAAAATTGCCACCTATGATTCATCTTATAAGTTTAAGACCTGGCTCATAACCATCTCCAAAAATATTCACGTAGATTTGATTCGAAAACGAAAGCGCACCCTTGATACCGCGAACAACAATGAGGATATCAAAAAGGTTCTTGACGCCTCTCCGTCGGCTGAAGATCGTCTAATTACTGAACAAAATCTTGCCTCCTTACTACAGCATATAAAGAAATTGAAGCCACACTACCAAGAGGTCATCAACTTAAGATATTTTAATGAACTTAGTTATGCCGATATTGCCACAGAATTAAATGAACCCGTTAACAATATCAAGGTAAAACTATTACGAGCCAAAAAGCTATTGGCTGAAATCATCCAAGGCCATAGAAAATAATTCTTAAGGAATCGGATAGTCAATAATCACCATCTTATGAATTCCTACCCATATGTCAAAACAATGTGAAATTTGGCTAAAAACCAACAACATTACTTCAAGCCTTGTCCCTCGTTTTGTTTGTATATTTGTCTAAAATTTGTTTATGAGCACGGAAACCCTCAAAAGTGTAGCTCCTCCCAAGGGAAAACCAAAATGGCTAAGGGTCAAATTACCGACAGGTAAAAAATATACTCAGCTTAGAGGTCTAGTCGACAAATACGATTTGCATACGATTTGTACTTCGGGTAGTTGTCCAAACATGGGCGAATGCTGGGGCGAAGGAACGGCCACATTCATGATTCTAGGGAATATCTGTACTCGCTCTTGTGGCTTTTGTGGGGTGAAAACCGGACGCCCCGAAGATGTGGATTGGGCTGAACCTGAAAAAGTGGCACGTTCAATCAAAATTATGGGCATTAAACATGCCGTAATCACCTCTGTGGACCGTGATGATTTAAAAGATATGGGTTCTATAATCTGGGCAGAGACTGTCCAAGCTATTCGTAGAATGAATCCTGAAACGACCTTAGAAACCCTGATTCCCGATTTTCAAGGAATCGAAAGACATTTAGATCGAATCATAGCGGTATTACCTGAAGTGGTTTCCCATAATATGGAAACCGTAAAACGACTCACAAGAGAAGTCCGCATTCAGGCCAAATACGAAAGAAGTCTGGAAGTATTGAGATACCTAAAGGATGAGGGTGTAAACAGAACCAAATCTGGTATTATGTTGGGGCTGGGCGAGCTTGAAGAGGAAGTTTTGGAAACCATGGAAGATTTAAGGAGAGCCAATGTTGATGTGGTGACCATTGGTCAATACTTGCAACCTTCAAAAAGGCATTTGCCCGTAAAAGAATTTATTCTACCAGAACAATTCAAGAAGTATGAGGAATTAGGTCTAAAAATGGGGTTTAGACATGTTGAAAGCGGTGCTTTGGTAAGATCCTCATATAAGGCGCACAAACATATACTTTAAATTATACATCCGCTCTTGTATGTTCCATGTTCTTGGAATGATTTTTAAGAAATGAAAAAAATTACGATTGGCATCAACGGTTTTGGAAGAATTGGTCGAACCCTGTTCAGGCTACTGCAAAAGCATGAGCACTTGAATGTTGTTGCCATAAATGACCTTGCTGATGCCAGAACTTTGGCGCACCTGCTTAAATACGATAGCATTCATGGGGCTTTCAATGGAAACATAGACCATACAAAGGATTCCATCATGGTCAATGGCAAATCTATTGCCCTATCAAACCATTCGTCCCCCAAAGAAATTGATTGGTCATTATATTCGGTTGATATAGTAGTTGAAGCCACAGGAAAGTTCAAAACAAGGGAGGAATTAGCACATCATATTGGAAATGGAGCAAAAAAGGTAATTCTTTCAGTTCCTCCGGTTGAAGATGATATCAAAATGATAGTTATCGGCATAAACGATGATATTCTAACCGCGGAAGACGATATTATATCGAATGCTTCCTGCACAACCAACAATGCGGCCCCTATGATAAAAGTGATCAATGACCTTTGTGGCATTGAGCAGGCATATATTACTACCATACACTCATATACAACGGATCAAAGTCTTCACGATCAACCACATCATGATTTAAGAAGGGCCCGAGCCGCATCACAATCAATAGTACCAACTACGACGGGAGCTGCGAAAGCATTGACACGTATTTTTCCCGAACTTGCCGATGCTATTGGAGGTTGTGGTATTCGTGTACCAGTACCTAATGGATCGTTGACCGACATCACTTTTAATGTTAAAAAACCTACAAATATTCAAGAAATTAATGATACTTTTGAACAGGTTTCCAAAAATGAGTTAAAAAACGTACTATTTTATACTGAAGACCCCATAGTATCGGTTGACATAAACAATAGTTGTCATTCTTGTACGTTTGATTCACAGATGACCTCCGTAATTGGTAAAATGGTCAAGATAATAGGCTGGTATGACAATGAAACTGGATATAGCAGTAGAATCATAGATCTTATCAATTTACTGGTCGGCAAAAAATACATTTGAAATTTTCTTTTCAACATATAAAGAGTAAAACTATCCTTTTCATATGGGTGGTTTTGGCATGCATTCAAATGACGCAAGGGCAGCAAATAGATTCAACGGCCCAAAAGGTAGATTCCCTTGGCAGGGACCTAACTTTTTATTTCGATGAAGCCAGAATACTAAAGAACCAGAACAAATTAGACCTCGCTATAAAATCAATAGAAAAAGCGGCGGAATTGGCCGAGATAAATGATGATGTAAAAGCCCTTATTGATAGCTATAATACATTTGCCTTGATTTATTTGGAATTAGGCAATGACCAAGATCGAGCACTTTTCTTTTTAGACCGGGCAAAAACTTTGCTCAAAGATGTTGAATATCCTTATGGCAATGCCATTTACCGATATGTCGACGCGATAGTACTATTTAAAAACGACAAGAGTTTTCAGGCCCTTCTCATGCTAGAGCAGGCAAAACAATTGAACAACGATCGAAATTTTTTCAACAAGATATTGCTGGCAGAAGGTGATATTTATACCAGTCTTGAAAAATATGACGCTGCCTCAAAGAACTATAATTCCCTAATAATCAACACCGATATTTACGAAAAAGAATACCTGGCGACAAGAGCCTATCTTGGCCTTGCAACACTACATTTTAAGACCGAGGAATTCGCTACAAGTGTAGCAGATGCAGAGGAGGCCTTGAAACTGGCCGAGGAAAATAGTTTTTCCAAAGAGATTTATGAGGCTAATGTTCAACTAACTCAGAGTTATGAGAAATTAGGAAATTATGACCGTGCCCTTGCCAAGAATAGGGAACTTTTGAAAATAAAGGATTCGATATTCAACATTGAAAAAATAAAGACGGAAACCAAGACGGCTGAAAAAATACAGTTTGAATTCATGGAAGGCCAAATCAAGCAGCAAGACCAAAAAATCGAAGAGCTGACAGAATCTGAAAACAGATCGGAATTTGCTGTAATCTTGACATCTGCCTTTTTAATCATTATTTCGCTTTTGGCAGTATCACTATATAGAAATAACCAAATCAAGTTAAAGACCAACGATCTATTACAGACCAAGAACAATGAGCTTCAGGCCGCTAGAGACGCTGCGATTAGTGCTATGGATGCAAAGACCAACTTCCTATCAACGGTAAGTCATGAGCTAAGAACCCCTCTTTATGCCGTAACCGGTCTTACCCATTTGCTTTTAGAAGAGAATCCGAGTGAAAATCAAAAGGAACATTTAAAAGCATTGAAATTTTCAGGTGACTACCTGCTAAACTTCATTAATGATATTCTACAAATCAATAAGATTGATGCTGATAAATTAGAGCCACTCAATATTGATTTCAATCTAAAAAGAACCATTCAAGAGGTAATCGACTCACTACAACAAAGTGCGAGTGCCAACAATACCAAGATTATATTGGATTACGACGATGAAATACCAAGTCATTTAATGAGTGACCCCATTAAGCTGTCTCAGGTATTCATGAACCTAGTGGGTAATGCATTAAAATTCACCAAAGATGGTGAGGTACGAGTTATCGCTAAGTTGAAGAACAAAGTGGAAGAAGATGTCACTTTATATTTTGAAGTGTCGGACACCGGAATTGGTATTTCAAAAGAAAAGCAGCAAAGTATTTTTGACGGTTTTGAACAAGGATCTATCCAGATCAATCGCGAATATGGGGGAACTGGGCTTGGCCTGACTATTGTCAAAAGTTTGTTGGGCCTATTTGATAGTCAGATTCAATTGGAAAGTGAGTTGGGCAAAGGAAGCTCTTTCTCTTTTGAACTTGACCTGAAAAGTAAAGACAGCCTAGTCGACGATATACCTTTTGAAATCACAAGACAAGACTATAATTTCAAAGGTCTACATCTAATGATAGTGGAAGACAACAAAATAAACCAGGTCATTACCAAGAAAATGTTGACGAAGAAAGAGATAACGAGTGATATCGCAAGTAACGGTCTAGAGGCTGTTCAACTCGCTCGTGACAACAAATATGATGCTATTTTAATGGATATCCATATGCCAGGTATAAGTGGTGAAGAGGCGACTATTCAAATTCGAGAATTTGATTCTGAAACCCCAATTATTGCATTGACCGCTATTTCTTTGGATGACAGTTTAGAGAGTTTTTATGCTGCAGGATGTAACGATGTAGTCACAAAACCATTCAAACCTGAGGTTTTCTACCAAAAAATCGGTGAAAACATTTTTAACAAGACCATCAAGAATTCCGCCTCATAAATTCACTGATTCCCCTTCCAAACTCTTCTTTGCCTTCGTTCAAAAAAGTATGACTTATTGTTATATAAAATAGGTTTTTGACTTTCCCCTTTAAGCGGGTATAATCCTTTTCAGTGGTCACAAGAATATCCTTAGAATTAAATTCATGAATCTCTTTGGATGAAAAAAAATGATGATCACTAAACTCAGAGTGCTCAAAGGATAGATTCAAGTTCTTAAGGTATTCAACCAGGGGCTGAGCATTTGCAATACCTGTAATCAAGGTAAAGGGTTTATTTTCAAGGGATTTCAAGGGTAGATTATTTTGAGCAGATTTGAGTTCATTATCATATTGCAAATAACTGAACAAAACCTTTTGGCCATCATTTGGGGCCAAACTTTTTTTGATTGCCTTGCATTCTTGTATGGAGATAGTTCTAGGACATTTGGTCACAACAATATATTGTGCTCTGCGCGACTGTGATTTTGCATCACGTAGGTTTCCCGTTGGTAAATATGTATCATCAACATATAGATTTCCGTATGAAGTCAAAAGGATATTAAAGCCTGCTTTTACTTTGCGGTGTTGAAAGGCATCATCCAACAGAATAATATCTGGCTTTACCTCTTTTTCCAGTTGAGCCATCCCATTTCGTCTATCAGCATCAACGGCAACGGCAACCTTAGGAAACTTCGAGGAAATTTGATATGGTTCATCGCCTACATCTTCAACAGTACTTTTCGATGATGCTAACACGAAACCCTTTGACTTTCTTTTATAACCTCTGCTCAGTACGGCAATCTTATAGTTCCCCTGAAAATGATGAATTAGATATTCTATCATCGGAGTTTTTCCAGTTCCGCCCACGCTGAGGTTTCCAACGCAAATTGTGGGCGTCTGAAACTCCTTTGAAGCAAAGAAACCCAAATCAAAGAATTTGTTTCGTAAATGCACTATCAAGGCATAAATCCAAGAAAAGGGAAACGCGATTTTTCTCAATAGTGACACAAGAACGAAAATATAATATTTTATCTTTGGTGACCTTAAAATTTAGAATGAAAGTAAAAGAAGTTATTGATATACTCGAAGAACTAGCTCCTTTGGAATACGCCGAAGATTTTGACAACGTCGGTCTACTCGTAGGTGGGTTCGAAACAGATGTATTCGGAATATTAGTAACCCTCGATACTCTAGAAAATGTTATTGATGAGGCAATTTCTAAAAAATGCAATCTGATTGTAAGCTTTCATCCGATTATTTTCGGAGGGTTAAAAAAGCTAACTGGTACTACCTACGTGGAACGGGCGGTTATCAAAGCAGTAAAAAACAACATAGCTATTTACAGTATGCATACTGCTCTGGATAACAGTCAGTTCGGTGTAAATGCCAAAATTTGTGAGGTTTTGGGGCTCATCAATACCAAAATTTTGATTCCACAAAAAGGTACTATTAAAAAATTGACCACTTATATTCCAGAGTCTGAGGCAGATGCAATTAAAAACAAACTCTTTGAAGTTGGCGCCGGAAGTATTGGCAACTATAGTGATTGTAGTTTCACAAATGACGGTATAGGCAGTTACAAAGCAAATGACCGTGCCAATCCAGTCAAAGGAAAGATCGGCGAGACACATTACGAAAAAGAGGCTCAAATACATATTACCTACCCAAGGGCAAAGGAAAAACAAGTTTTAAAGACACTTTGCGAAAATCACCCTTATGAAGAGGTGGCTTATGAGACCTATACGTTGGAGAATACCAACCAAAATATCGGTATGGGCATGATTGGTGAACTTGAAAAACCAATGACTGAAATAGAATGTCTAAGCTATATAAAAGAAAAAATGAAGGCCAATTGTGTTCGACATTCCAAATTGCGTGATAAACCAGTTAAGAAAATAGCCGTTTTGGGTGGCAGTGGAGCCTTCGCAATTGCCGCTGCCAGAGCCTCAGAAGCAGACGTTTACGTTACTTCCGACGTAAAATATCACCAATTCTATGAGGCTGAAGACAAAATGGTAATAGCGGATATTGGACACTACGAAACTGAGCAGTTTACAAAAAACCTTTTAGTTGATTATCTTACAAAAAAAATTCCTAATTTTGC
>CAZTLZ010000077.1:0-15744 GCA_964614665.1 uncultured Maribacter sp. | reverse complement strand
CGATAAAGTTAACATCTGGAGCAACCGGAGCGATACCTAGAAGTCTATATTTCAATTCGCCTTGTCGCTTATCAAAATACCAGATTCCCTTAATGCGGTACTCTTCAATATCAGCAGCTGAAAGTTCTCTCTCCATAACATATTCAGGAGAAAGCTCCTCACCTGCATTAATCTGCTCGTAACCGTATTCTAAGGTATCTACTTTTTTAAGTGTTGCACTTAAATCAGAGAATACTCTTTTTTCAGTAAAATAAGAATCCACATAAACATCTTCCAGTTTACCGTTCCTGATGTTTTTCAACAAAACGTCATATAACGATCTTCTGTCAGCTCCGATATCGATAGTATCAGTTGGATAGTATAGTGGAAAATTAACACGCTCGTCAAGGTCGATAACTTCCCATACGGTCTTTGACCACAGGATATCTCGATCGTCAACATAACCATACTCTAAAAAAGTATCGTTATCCAGTGCTTTTTGAGCTTCAGTTCTCATTCCTATTTCTTGTGGCTTTTTAGCGTTCAAAATGTTCGCTTGGGCCATCATAGAAGCAGGCAATAAAATAGCAGCTCCGATTATTAAAACATTCTTCCAATTCATTTTTCTAATCATTTAAAAGTAACCAGGTCGACCCTAAGGCCAACCTGGTAATTTTATAGTTATTAATTCGTAATCTCTATTATTACCGGAGATACTTTCTTCAACTTATAGCTTTTATTATTTGTAATATAAGCGTTGATATCGAAGATCTGAACCGCGCCACCACGTTTAGCTCTTTTCAAAGCAGACTTGGCTTGAGCGTTCAATCTACTACCGCTAACATTTACTGTAGGCTGACCTGGAACTTTGAATTTAAACCCGCTTACTTTTAGGTTCAAGTCAAAATCAAAGTCTTCCAACATAGCACCAACAGTGGCGATCTCAACATTCTTACGTGGCAATTTCAAACTACCAGTTTGCTTACTGACAGAACCTGCAGGTCTTGGAATATCTTTAATTCTAAATTCAGATCTAGAAGATACTTTTTGACCATCAGGTAATGTACCAGAAGCAGTAATAGTAACTGTTCTACCTTTACCTGGGTTCATGATATACTGACTACCCTGTCTTCTCTTAAGTCCGGTTGCCGAAGCAGAAACCTTATTATTAGGTATCCCAGGAATAGAAATAGACATTGGGTTAGAAACACCACGATAAACTACGTTCATCTTGTCAGCAGCAATCAATGCTGAATTAGGCTTGGAAATAGTAGCGAAAGAGTTCTTTACTGGAACCTCAATCTCATTACCGTCTTGCATGAAGTATAGGTTACCTGAAATCTCATGATCCCCAGCATTACCAGAACCAATCAGCATTTTCACACCACCGGCTTCGATTTTATAATCTTTGCCTTCAGCAAGTTTTCTGCCATCTAAAGTTAATTCTGCTCTAACTGGTGTAGAAGAGTTATCCGTTTTACTGATGATAATCTTTCCATCATACTTTTCACCTGAATAATATGCTGACTTACTAGCGAAAAGTGATGTTGCAAAATTCTTCAAAGAAACTTGATCGGTCAACTCACCGGCCAACATTGTTTTTAATGCATCTTCTTCAGTTGCCTTAATATCTTGTTGCAATGATGTCAACTTAGTCAATGAAGCGATCAATGGGAAACCATCATAATGATAATTTATCCAATCTCTCATTGTACCATCACGGGCTTCAACTTTTCCGTCTTTGTCTCCTGTAGCAAATCGTGCTTGAACAGCATCTTTCATACCATCAGGCAAAATCGCAGATACTTTTGTACGGTAATCCGTAATCATCTGCATGAACTTCTTACCTTCTGGAGATAAATTGTCGCCTTGCCAAAAATAGTTGTCAAGAAAATCAGATTTGTCCATTACGGCATAATCTTTAGGATCTTCAAGATCTTTGGTCATTTTCGTTTTTATATCTTGGATATAGTCGAAATAATCTTGGGACAACTTCTTGATCTGTTTTGCATTTTTCAAAAGCGGACCGTACTTGGTAGCATCTTCTCCTGCTTTTGTTTCCAGGCTTTCTAAAAAAGCCAAATTGCCATCAGCTGTCTTGCTATTAGAAGCTTCCATTTTAACATTCATGATACCGAATGCCGCAAGAACTTCTTTACTCATGTTTAGCGCCAGCATACAAATGAAAACCAAGTACATTAGGTTTATCATTTTCTGACGTGGTGATTCTTTTGCTCCTCCTGCCATGTTTTCTAATTAGATTTTAATTAATAAAGGTTTGGGGTTATTATTAGTCAAAAATTCTAACTAGTTTCTATTCATTGCAGTTAACATACCACCGTATACGCCATTCAAAGAAGAAAGATTCGTAGCCAAAGACTCCATTTGATCTTTCAATGCACTAGCATTCTGAACTACTTCTTCGTTTACAGAAGCTTGTTTGCTAGCACTATCCAATTGAACTTTGTATAAGCTGTTCAAAGACTCCATTTGAGCTGCGGCTTGAACCATTTCATCAGAATATTTCTTAGTAGATTCCATTGCATCAACTGTTGGAGCGATACCTTTGGCAGCACCTTCGAAGTTTCTAATGCTAGATCCAAGGCTTTCCATAAGCTCTGCATCAACTCCTGCTTCTTTAAGCATATCGTCTAACTTAGCAGACAATGAAGCTTCTGATTCTTTGATTTCAGCAAATTCATTATCTCTTCCGCTCGATGCACCACCGTTTAGTTCTGGATATACCAAAGACCAATCTAATTCATCTTCGATTGGTTCGAATGCACTAATTGCGAAAATAAGTGCCTCTGTAATAAGACCTATTGCAAGAAGAAGACCACCTGTTAATGGTCCGAATTCCCAGTGAAGGATCTTGAACAATGCACCTATAATTACTACCGATGCGCCAAGACCATAGGCCATTGCGAATAATTTTTTTGTTGCTTTTGACTGTGCCATAATAAAAGATTTAGTTTTAAGATTTAATATTAATAAAAGATTTGGTTTAACGTTTGATCCGTCGTTATTCGGATGTATTTGGATTTTATTTTTGTATTTGGCCCCTAATGTTAGGGAGTGTATTTAAGCTTTTCTAAAATTAGCTAGAACATCTACGCAATGCAATACCTAAAATTGGATGTATTTTGATTTAATGATTTTCGTTCAGTTCCTAATTATTGTGTTGAGTCCTCTTCTCCCATGTAATCTTGTACAGTTCTAAAACCTACATAACTACGGGCAGAATCAGCATATTCATAATCTCTAGTACTCACCTGAAGGAAGTATGCAACATCTTTCCAGGATCCTCCACGGATTACTTTTCTCGAGTTGGCTCCGTCACCACCATTCGGGTTCATCGTACTTACATACTCATATGAACTTGGATCGTAGCTTGAGTTTGTCCACTCGGAAACATTCCCAGCCATATTATACAAGTTGAAATCGTTCGGCTCATAAGATTTAGCCTCTACAGTATACAGAGCTTGATCTGCCGCATAGTCACCACGTTGTGGTTTGAAGTTGGCCATAAAACAACCTGTATCACTTATGACGTATGGTCCACCCCAAGGGTATGTTCCGCCTTCGATACCACCTCTAGCCGCATATTCCCATTCTGCTTCAGTCGGTAGTCTAAATTTATTTACAAACTGTCGACCTCTACTCTTTTGATCATCGTTCTTAAACTTGGTTCTCCAGTTACAAAAAGCTTGAGCCTGTTTCCAAGAGATTCCTACAACAGGATATTCACTGTAAGCATCATGCCAAAAATAATCATTGTGCATCGGCTCATTATATGAATATTCGAAATCACGAATCCAAACAGTAGTGTCAGGATAGATTTCCAATTCTTCTTGACGAATGAAATCTTTTCTTCTTCCATTTTTAGATCTTGCTGCCGCTTCGATATCCATCCAGCTGTACTTGTATTTTAATTTTGTCACGTCAATGGAACGCTGACCATTATAAGATTCCTCTTCAGGAATGTATAATGAATCCATCACCTCTGTATAATATTCATCAGGGTATTCTGAAGTATCCCAAACAAGATCTTCATCTTTGTTCAAGGCACGACCTTCGAAACCGGTCTCACCCATACCTGAATAATTATCCAACATGTATTTGTCATAGACAGATGCCTTGGTCGTATCTGCATCTTTGAATGCGAACTCACCAATACCTTCATCTTCAGGTCCAAGTCCTAACTCATCTGCAAGAATCGCCAAGCGGGTTCTTACAATTGAATCTTGTACCCATTCAACGAATTGACGATATTCACTGTTTGTAATTTCAGTATCATCCATATAAAATGAACGAACGGTCACTGTCTTTGTCGGGGCGTTAAGAATTTTGGCTTGATCCTCTTCTGACTTACCCATAATAAAAGAACCTCTTGGAATGAGTTCCATTCCGTAGGGCTTCTCCGGATACCACTTTTTTCCTTGTACACCGGTTAGCTCTCCTTTTGTTTTAGATCCACAACTTGTGAGTAAAAAAACAAACGCTATAGATAATAACAATAGCTTCTTCATACTTTAGGTTAAATTTCGATTAAGGTTATAAACTACAAACTCAATTATTTATTCTACACTCTAAAACTACGTTTTGGGTAAATTATTGTATTGAGAGCAATTATACTTTAAAAAAAAATATGTTTAGTTAAAGCCTTTCCTGTAAGCTTTAAACCACCGTTCAGGAAGGATCTGATCGCATGCGTCCAGATAGTCCTTTTCAGTGCACGGTAATAACGAAGATGATTCCGATTTAGTATTTGATTGAAGAAGAGATGGCACCTCAACCCACCAACGATCGGTGAAATGACTCTTATAATAGATTAACTGCTCGTTTTCAGTGGGTACGATGTACTTGGTAAAATACTTGCTATTTGCTTGAGGAGACTCCATTATTCTAAAATTGGTACCCTCTATAAAATACCACACAATCTGCGCCATGAGCTTATGTGACTGTGCCGAATTCTCCATTTCATAGAGACCGAAAACACTAACATTATCACTTATACCTGCATATCGAGCTATTGCGCAAATTTCCCTTCCGGTAAATCCATTTGGAGAGAAATTTTCCGAGTGTCCAATTTCACTAGCTTTTATCGAGCGAGCATCCATACTTACCATATGTGCATTTCGTAAAACCGGTTCTGCTAGTTTGATGTCATCAATGAGTTCTCCAAGTCTATAAGCATCAAAAAAAAGACGGTCCATAAGGTCAATTTCCTCTTGGGCATTGAAGTAACTCTGATAACCAATATTCGAAAAATTGAACAGATTATTGGGTTTATCTGTGATGATCTTACTCATGTATGAATTGGAAGATATCAACTCATCATCCATTCCGAAATCAAAACGACTATCTACTGCGACAAGGTTTATCATATCCTTGATTCCGTCAAAGGCTCGGTATGCCGGATATGTGATATCTTGGGTAGCACCGAGAATCACGGGTATAATGTTTTCCTCTAAAAGGCCGGCCACAATTTCCTTCACGATGAAGTAAGTATCTTCTACCGTCTCGCCCTCTTCAATATCACCCATATCAACAATGGTCGAGTTCCAGTTACCCATTAATAACTTATAGAGTTGAAGACGAATACCAGAAACGTCAAGCCTCTCCATTTTCTTCTCAAATGCGTTTCTAGATTCCTTAACACCAATGATAGCAACGGATGCAATTGCAAGTACCGGAAGCCCATCTCTGACCGTATGCTTGTGTATGTTTTTCCCTAAAGATTGCGCTGGGAGTAGCTCGCAGTGAGCCAATACTTTATCCTCAACAGGAACTAAAAAATCGAATGCCATCGAGTCGGGTAATTTTCTATTATATGTCCTTTTTTGATCCTTGATCGTAAAATATGTTTTCTGATTTCGTCTACTTTAAATCACAATTCACTATTTCTTTTTTGCCTTAGGTTTCGCTTTGGCTTTTTTCTTGGGGGTCTTCTTTTCAATCAATGCCTTTGCCTCTTCTAGAGATATCTTCGTAGCATCAACCGTTTTGGCCAACTCGACCTTGATTTTGCCTTTCAAAACATTATGTCTGCCCCATCGAGCTTTCTCAATTCTGATGCCTTCTTCAGGCCATTCTTGAATTAGCTTGTCGATCTCTTTTTGTTTTTTAATCTCTATCAATTCTTCAATATCAGCTTGCGATAAGTTATCAAAATCGTACTTTTTATTGACGTTGATGAACATCCCATCCCACTTAATAAAGGGTCCAAAACGACCAACTCCCTTGGTAACATCTTTCTCCTCATAGGTAGTAATAGGGGCATCCGCTTTCTCCTTTGCAACAATCAACTCTATGGCCCTGTCTATTTCGATTTCCATCGCACTCTCACCTTTATCCATTGAGATGAATTTCGCTCCAAACTTTACATAAGGACCGAATCTACCTACATTTGCCAGTACTTCTTCACCTTTATATACTCCTAATTTTCTAGGAAGTTTAAAAAGGTCCATGGCCTCTTCATAGGTTATCGTATTCAAAGACTGGTCGGGAAGCAGACTGGCAAAAGTTGGCTTTTCTTCATCATCAACTGTTCCTATTTGAACCATTGGCCCAAACCTTCCCAGTCGCACGGCAACTCTTTTTCCGGTCTTTGGATCCTCTCCTAAAATTCGTTCACCACTAGCACGATCTGCATTCTCCTCAACATCAAGAACATTGGGACGAAAATCCTTGTAAAACTCTTTCATCACCTTTTGCCAATCTTCATTTCCGTCAGCTATATCATCAAAATCTTCTTCGACTTTGGCAGTAAAATTATAGTCAAGAATGGTTCCAAAATTACTGACTAAAAAGTCATTAACGATCATACCTATATCCGTTGGCACCATTTTTCCTTTGTCGGAGCCGACCATTTCAGTGAGGTTCTTTTCTTGTACCGAAGCGGCCTCCAAAATTAATTGAGTGTACTTGCGCTCAGTTCCTTCAACTGTTCCTTTTTCAACATATCCCCGATTCAGAATTGTTGAAATTGTTGGGGCATAAGTAGACGGTCTGCCTATACCCAACTCCTCTAGTTTCTTAACCAATGATGCTTCAGTAAAACGATATGGTGGTCTTGAAAAACGCTCAGTCGCAGTTATATAATTATTCTGCAATGAATCACCTACTTTCATAGCCGGCAGCATGCCTTCCTGTTCCTCGGTAATATCTTCATCGTCCAATCCTTCCATATAAACCTTGAGAAAACCATCGAACTTAATCACCTCTCCGTTTGCGCTAAACTCTTCGCCATGGCCACTACTCTTTATCTTTACATTGGTTCGTTCCAATTGTGCATCACTCATTTGCGATGCAATAGTTCGCTTCCAAATCAACTCATACAACTTTGCTTGGTCTCGTTCTAATGATGGAGACTGCTTTGTCATATCCGTTGGGCGAATCGCCTCGTGGGCCTCTTGAGCTCCTTTAGCCTTACCCTTAAAATTACGAATGTAACTGTAGTCCTCACCATAGTTTGAAAGAATGGCATCTTTGGCGGCATTTATCGCTTCACTCGAAAGGTTGACACTATCGGTTCTCATATACGTAATCAATCCTGCTTCGTACAATCGCTGTGCAACTTGCATGGTCCTGCCTACGGAAAAATATAATTTACGTGATGCTTCCTGTTGTAAAGTTGAAGTAGTGAATGGTGCTGAGGGTGATTTTTTAGCGGGCTTTTTATCTAAGCTTCCAACAGAAAAATCGGCGCCGATGTTTTGATTTAAAAAGGCTTCAGCATCAGATTTTGATGGAAATGTTTTGTTCAATTTCGCAGCAAAAATATTTCCTTCAGCGGTCTTGAATTGAGCTGAAATTTTAAAGGATGCCTCAGCGGTAAATGCTTCGATATCGCGCTCACGCTCAACAATCAATCTTACAGCAACTGATTGTACGCGACCTGCTGAAAGTCCTGGTTTTATTTTCTTCCATAAAACCGGTGAGAGTTGATACCCTACCAAACGATCCAAGACTCTTCTAGCTTGCTGGGCATTTACCAGATTATAATTAATCTCTCTTGGGTTTTCTATTGCCTTCTGAATAGCGGACTTGGTAATCGAGTTGAAAACGATGCGTTTTGTCTTGTTTTTTTCTAAACCAAGTGTTTCTGCCAAATGCCATGATATGGCTTCCCCTTCTCGGTCTTCATCACTTGCCAACCAAATCATTTCAGCTTTTTTGGCAAGATCTTTTAATTTTTTAACCAAGGCCTTCTTATCCGTATCGACTATATACTTAGGTTTGAAATCATTGTCCACATCAACACCCAATTCCTTTGAAGGAAGATCTGCAATATGTCCAAAACTAGATTCGACTTTAAAGTCTTTTCCTAAAAATTTCTCTATCGTCTTTGCCTTTGCAGGCGACTCTACTATTACTAAATTCTTAGCCATTGATTGGTTTTTGAAGCAACAAAAGTAGTTCAATTTTTTAATTTCCTATTATACCTTATATATAAGGTATCAATAAAGTTGCATAAAACTAGGAAGAAGTTACATTGAATCTTGGTCTTTCTTTCACAAGAGTTGGTGCCAGATAAACATTTTCATCAAGGACGCTTATCATAGAAATAATCCATACATACACCCCAAGGGGTTTTCTGTGGAGGTCAAAAAGAACATAACGGTGAAGAGGTGACCAAAGCTAACATGATTTCCTTTAAGCAAAAGATGTGGTCTTAAAAACAAAAAACACCCATGGTTCGTGGGTGTTCTTGTAATATATTCATTTCAAAACAATCCTCAATCAAACGGAAGATTCTTTATTCACATTCTTTGCATTCCTCTAATGTATCAAAAGGAATAAGCCCCTCACAGCCTCCCCAAAGAAACTCCTTGCACTTTTGTTCTTCTTGATCGAAATAATATTTAGGAATAGCTGCTTCACAAGGACCTGAATCAGGAGGTAATTCACACCGGCCATAGATTAAAACTGGCTCTTTTTCTTGACATTTAACTCCTATCGGCGTTGGCTCAAGAGCGCAATTTGAAATTATTCCGTTTTCGATATTATATTTCCTATGGGCCAAAGTGTAAGCTTCAACTTTGGCCAAAAAGGCCACAGTATCAATTTGTAATGAATATGCAATATACCCTGCTGGACCGCCACAAGGTTTGTCCCCAATTTCAGTAAATGACCAGTCAGAAGAATTTGTACAATCCAAACTCATAGATTGAGCTACGATTTCATTATGCAATTCATCAAGTTCACTTTGACTCAATTTAGGTTCAAAAGTGCCACTGTCGCATCTTGTTGAAATTAGGGCAAGGCACAATCCAATAACCAATAGTAAACTGTTGCTTTTCATGGTCTGTCGAATTCTAGATTGGTTTAGTTCAATTGCAATGTGCTTAATAATCGAATATTCTCGGGCAGATATTCATATTGATATAGTACGCCATCACCCACCATTAGCAAAGTCTCTTCCATGGGAATGACATCAAATGTGTTAACCTCTTTAAAGTGATCTAGGGCAACCAGATTTTCGATATCAGTTTTATCATACACTTTCAAACCCGATTCACCATCACATACAAATAGTTTTTCATCTTTAATTCCAAGACCATAAGGCCCATCCATAGGGTAAGAAATTGCGAGTTCAGGGTTAGAAATATTCGAAATGTCTACAATGAACAAACCGCTTTCGGTTGCTCCGCAACCATTACCGCCCCGAAGTGTGACATAGGCATAATCTCCATCGACAACAACAGGATCACAAGCCGTGCCATGCTGAAATTCGGACACGAACTCAGGTTTGTCAGGGGAAGAAATATCATAAATATACATGCCTCGCATACTCCCCAAGAATAGGTGCTCACCACGATTAAATATAGTTTCAATATCAAATCCGGCATAAACATCCTCCAAATCTAGTGGGTTTTCCAAATCTGAAATTTCGAAGATATTGATGTTGTGACTATCGACTGCATACAGAAAATCCCCTACGATTTTAAACCTGGCTAAAGAACCACCTTGGCCTGTGTCTCCAGATTCAGCTGTACTTGCCAAATCAAAAGCGACATCGACCGAAGGGCTAAGAAACTTTTCTTCATATTCTGCAATCAACATGCGCTCCGTACGCGTTTCCCATCCCACCTGAATCGCTTCGTTTTGATTAACACCTTCCCAATCAAAAATATCAGCCTCCACTGGCCACGCTAAATATTGTTGTAGCACATTTTCAAGTCTCTTAACAACGGTGATATTATTTATATTGGAGATATCGAATATCATCAAATCCATAATACTGTCAGCATATAGAATATCATCCTTAATAGAGATATCAACATTACCCGCTATCTCAATAAACGAAATTTTTTGTGGATTTTCAGGATTCGAATTGTCAATGACATGAACCCCCCGATACTTGTCGTTTACGAAAATGTAATCTTTATAAGCATATATCTTTCCTGATTCTTCAATCGGCTGTGGTGGTAAAATATCAACGCTGTTTCTGAATTCCGTCTGACTCATCATGAGTGGTGTAGCAATCAGATAGTCAGCATAGTCTTTATCATCGTTTTTTTCACATGAAACTAAGGCAATAGAAATTACCATGAGCAATAGAACTATCTTTTTCATAACTATTATTTATGGGGTTATGTACACCAGATGTGACTCGATACATAAAGTTGCGTGCAAATAATTAAAATCAACTACCTATATAATAGTATGCTCTTCTTCATTTGAAAAACCAACGCCATCTTTGTATATAAAATACATAGGTACTTTCGACAACATAGCGGTAAAGAAGACACCAACACAACAAAGAAAGAAGCCCAGTTCAGCTATAATACCCATAATGATAATCAAACCAAAGATTACCAGCCAATTCTTGTTGCCCAAGCTAAAACTCGCCTTTACAATTTCCATAGCGGAAAGTTCCTCATTATATGCTAAAAAAGCAGGAATCAATGACAATGGCACAATTGCATAAATCAAACCTAACCCACAAGTAAGTATTCCTAATAAAGTAATTCCAAAATAAATTAACGCCAATGAGAAGAGCTTACGAAAGCGACCATTTTTAACATAATAGAAATAGTCGTCGTTACCTGGTTCATTCAAATCTTTCAATTTACATATGCGAAGAAACGCGGCCATCAAAGCCAACGATATTGTCATAACACCTATCAAGAATATAGGCATTATAAAAACCATGCCTATTGCGACAGAGGTCGGCATCTGGTCTTGCTGCAACATTTCTGGGTCCGTAATACCGGCCGCAATAAGAGGAATGTAGATTAAAATATAAAAAGGCAACATACAAAGGAAGGTCAATATTAAGGTTATAAAGCCTTGGACCCATACCTTTTTAAATAGTTCGAAAGAGTTACTGAAAATACTTCCAAAATCGAGTAGTGCTTTTTCCTCTATTTTTTTAATCGTGCTATTAAAACTCATAATCTAAATTTTGTCAAAAATAACGGGTTACAACATGTTAGGTGAACTTAAAATAGTATTAAAGTTTACTGTCAATTTGTCATAAAATCGGATTTTGCCCTATCTTTGCAAACCCTTTTAGGTAGAAAATATTGCCTTTATATGGAAAAAATAGTTGACGAAGCAGTTCAAGGTACAACCCTTGATATCGCAAAAAGACATTCTAATACGCGTAACCTTTATATAGAAAGTTATGGGTGCCAAATGAATTTTTCCGATAGTGAAATCGTTGCTTCGATTTTAGCCAATGAGGGATTCAACACTACTCAGAATTTAAAAGATGCTGATTTGGTTTTGATAAATACCTGCTCCATTCGTGAAAAGGCCGAATTGACAGTACGTAAACGCTTAGAAAAATTCAACGCCATTAAAAAAAATCGCCCACATTTGAAAGTGGGGGTTCTAGGCTGTATGGCCGAACGACTGAAAAGCAAATTACTAGATGAGGAAAAAATAGTGGATATGGTCGTGGGACCAGATGCCTATAAAGATCTGCCCAATCTTGTTCAGGAAATCGACGAGGGAAAAAATGCTGTAAATGTTATTTTATCGAAAGAAGAAACCTATGGTGATGTGGCCCCGGTGCGATTGAACTCCAATGGGGTTACGGCTTTTGTTTCAATTACCCGAGGTTGCGATAATATGTGCACTTTTTGCGTAGTACCTTTTACCAGAGGTCGAGAACGTAGTCGTGACCCACAATCAATTGTTCAAGAGGTCAATGACCTATGGATTAATGGCTATCGTGAAATTACGCTGCTCGGACAAAATGTGGATAGTTATTTATGGTATGGAGGCGGATTGAAAAAAGACTTCGTCAATGCTACCGATATGCAAAAAGCAACTTCAATCCACTTTGCCAACCTATTGGAGATGGTTGCGCAAGCACAACCTAAGATGCGCATTCGATTTTCAACATCCAATCCCCAAGATATGACCTTGGATGTTATTCACACCATGGCCAAATATGAAAACATTTGTAACTATGTTCACTTACCGGTTCAGAGTGGAAGTAATCGAATTCTAAAAGAAATGAATCGCCTACACACTCGGGAGGAATATTTCAAATTAATCGATGACGTAAAAAGAATCATTCCTGATATTTCTATAAGCCAAGATATGATTATTGGTTTCCCCACTGAAACAGAAGAAGACCATAATGACACCATGTCTTTGATGGAATATGTCAAGTATGATTATGGTTTTATGTTCGCTTACTCTGAAAGACCAGGAACCATGGCCGCAAGAAAACTCGAAGATAATGTGCCAGAGGAAACAAAAAAACGAAGGCTTTCAGAAATTATAGCCCTACAACGTCGGCATTGTAAAGAACGGACCGAGCAGCATCTAGGCAAAACACAGGAGATACTCATTGAAGGTGTCTCAAAAAAATCAGATGCGCATTTCATGGGGCGCAATTCGCAAAACACAGTCGCGGTTTTCCCTAAAGAAAATTACAAAGTGGGTGATTTTGTAATGGTTCAGATGGAAAGTTGTACTTCTGCCACCTTGATTGGCAAGGCCATCGGATATAGTAAAAATCAATAACAAGAGACTCGCAAAGTCCCCATCTGTAAAAAGGGTGACGCGAACGACAATAAATGGAGAATATACAATCAATAAAGCAACGTTTTGAAATCATTGGTAACGATGTAAAACTGAATCGCGCCATCGAGAAAGCGCTTCAAGTTGCCCCCACCGATATTTCGGTTTTGGTTACCGGAGAAAGTGGGGTCGGTAAAGAATCAATCCCAAAAATCATACATTCCCTATCCCATAGAAAGCACGCAAAATATATCGCCGTGAACTGTGGGGCTATTCCTGAAGGCACTATAGACAGTGAACTATTCGGCCATGAAAAAGGCGCTTTCACAGGAGCCACCTCAACGCGAAGTGGCTATTTTGAAGTTGCCAATGGAGGAACAATTTTTTTAGATGAAGTAGGAGAACTTCCATTGACCACACAAGTGCGATTGCTCAGGGTATTGGAAAATGGGGAGTTCTTAAAAGTAGGATCTTCTCAAGTTCAGAAAACCGATGTGCGTATTGTGGCTGCCACGAATGTTCAAATGTTCGAGGCTATTAAAAAGGAAAAATTCCGTGAAGATCTTTATTATCGATTAAGCACAGTGGAAATTAATATTCCTCCGCTACGCGAGCGAAAAGATGATATTCATTTACTTTTTCGCAAATTCGCCTCTGACTTCGGCAGAAAATACAAAATGCCGACGATTCGCTTGACAAACGATGCCATTCAATTATTGTTAAAATATCGTTGGCCGGGTAACATTCGCCAGTTGCGAAATATTGCCGAGCAGGTATCCGTACTTGAAGAGGAACGTTCGATTTCCGCACCCACATTACACGGCTATTTACCAAATGCTGGCAGCAACAATTTGCCCGCCGTGGTAGGAAGTGAGAAAAAAGAAGGGGATTTCAGTACTGAGCGAGAAATACTTTATAAGGTATTATTCGATATGAAAGGTGATCTGAACGACCTAAAAAAACTGACTCTTGAATTGCTTAAGAACAATGACAGCGAAAAAGTTCAAGAAGAAAACGAAAACCTTATCAGAAAAATATATGGCAAAGATGACCAAGAAATACCTACAACGGACTCAACTCCGGTAGAAGTGCTACATCTTCCCGAACCTCAAGTAGAACAACCTCTTCAACAAACTTTTCAAGAAGACAAATATCATTTTGCCGAGGAAATAGAAGAAGAAGAAACGCTATCTTTACAAGAAAAGGAGATAGAGCTTATAAAAAAATCTTTAGAACGAAATCGGGGAAAACGAAAAGCCGCAGCTACAGAACTTGGAATATCGGAGCGCACTTTATACCGTAAAATAAAACAGTACGATTTGTAGCTATTAGACAGCCAAAAAATGAAGTTAAGAATTCCGTTTTTTATTTGCTTACTTATTATCCTGACGATTCAAGGTTGTGGGGTTTACAATTTCACCGGTGGTAATCCAGGTACAGCGACTACGTTTCAGGTTAATTATTTTCAAAACTATGCTTCTCAAAATCCGGGTTCGATATTCGAACCGGGTATGGATCGTGATTTTACCTTGGCCCTTCAAGACAGAATACTAAATCAAAGCAGTCTTGATTTAGTAGGCTCGAGTGGTGACTTGGTTTTTGAAGGCGAAATAGTCGAATATCGTATCTCACCTATGACTGCAACTGCACAACAAACAGCTGCTCAAAACCGACTTTCAATTGGCATTAAAGTACGCTTCACCAATAACACTATCGAAGATGGTTCTAAAGACTTCGATCAACGTTTTTCGTTCTTTTTCGACTACCCTGCCAACTCACAGTTGTCGGCGGTGAAAACGGAGGCGCATGAAATAATTTTTGAACGTATCACCCAAGATATCTTTAACGCCTCTTTAGCCGATTGGTAGACAGAAAATGAATTTGAAATTTAAATGAACGTCCAAGAGTTTACAAATCTTTTACAAAAGCCTCACAATGTGATTTCGGCTTCCCAAACCCAGGAACTTGAAGAGGTTTTGACAGAATACCCTTATTTTCAAGCAGCAAGGGCGATTCATTTAAAAGGATTGAAAAACCTGAATAGTTTTAAATACAACAATGCGCTAAAAGTTACGGCGGCTTATACTACTGATCGAGATATCCTTTTTGAGTTTATCACTTCAAAAGATTTTTTGCAAAATTCTATTGCGGATGCAATTTCTGGAAAATCACCATCTGTGGTAGAAACCGAAATCATATCGGAGGAAATCGTATCCAGTTCCGAAAACAAAAAGATCCTTATCGAAGAATCGGATGACCAACCACTACCACAAACCAGAACGGATGCCGATGCAATTTTGGATCCTAAATTGTTCGCTTCAAAAGACCCCCATATCGATCAAGCCATAGAAGCTGAAAAAGAACAAGCTGCAAAGTCTCTTGAAATAGGGAAACCCTTGTCTTTTACAAAAGATGAAAAATACTCTTTTAGCGAGTGGCTACAATTGGCTTCTCAAAAAACCATCTCAAGAAACTCTTTGGACGAACCTAAAACTGAAGAAGGCGGTTCTGAATTTCAATTAGAGCAAGATGTTCTGAAAAAGAAAAAATTCGAACTTATTGATAAGTTCATTGCCAACAACCCCAGAATAGTTCCTGTAGAAAAAACCGAGACTCCAATACATGTCAAGGAATCAGTCAAATTTGATAAAAAGGAGTTGATGACCGAGACCTTGGCAAAGGTCTATTTAGAGCAAAAAAAGTACAAAAAAGCTATACAAGCCTACAAGATTTTAAGTTTGAAATATCCGGAAAAAAGTGGTTTCTTTGCAGACCGAA
>CAZTLZ010000076.1:0-15915 GCA_964614665.1 uncultured Maribacter sp. | reverse complement strand
GCTGGGCCAGAGCAATTGTATGATTACTACAAACGAAAAATAGTCATTTAGCGAATACGCCCTATTTCACCACCTTCGTAATCCAAGATAACACCTTCGGAAATCCATTTCGCCAGAGCCTGTCGATTGTCGGAATCCAAAATACGTCGCTGATCTTTTTTATTCCTGATATTTCCGATTTCAATATAGGCCATTGCTGGATGAGTCTTCCTTACCAAATATAATTCGGTTCTATCTCCAAAAGTACCTGAATATGTTCGATTGGGCTGGTACTTTTTATATTTCTTCTGAAAGGTCTTGTGGATACTTTCAGCTAATTTTTTTCCATTTTTGCTCTTCTCATGATGGTAGAAGAAGACATCAATATTCTGACCTTTGCTTCTACTATCCACATGGGTGACGATCAAACGTTGAAATTTTCCTCGATGCTTTTTATGAAGCTGGTTTACGATATCAACTCGCTGTTTCAAACGAGCTAAATGATTCAGCGGAATCACCTTATCACCATAGGCTGTCTCGTCATGATCGACTTTTAAAATACGTTCGTCTCGGATTCCATCATTGGGGTCTCGAATAATAACATAAACCGTTGCCCCATGCGCTAATAGCTCTTTCGCTAATCGCAAAGTAATATCATAGGCATATTCATCTTCGGCCAAAGATTTTCCCGCATAAACCGCCATTGCGCCAGGATCAGGCCCGCCATGGCCGGAAACCAGATAATAGACCGCATCTTTCAACCGCTCACTTTTTGCTACTACTGCGGCATGTTTGTCGCCAAATATCTCATAATCTTTAACAACTGCCTTTTTAATTTCGGTTACCTGCTTTTGTATGGAAGCGACAACAGGAACCGTATCCATTATGAAGGGAGGAATTCTATAGGTTCGTCCGGCATACAGGTGTACACTATCTCTTAAATTCTCCAAATTCATAGCAATAAAATCATCATAATGATCATACGGATTCACACCTTGTTTTCGGAGTAAAGAAAGAATACCGTCACCCTTTTTAGCAGTAACTGTAGCCAGAGAGTCTTGAGCATTCATATCCGAAAGGATAAAAACCAACCCGAAAAAACAAAATGCCCTTCTATAAAATAATGCTAAAGTCATTAAGAAATTCTTATAACAGGCAAACTTCAAAAACAATGCCTAAAATTTATTCAACAGTTACAAAATTAAATAACCTAAATAGATATGCAGGTATGGCCAAAAAAACTAATTAACCAATTATTCAACAATCATAGAACTTCAAAAATACTGTCCAATTCCAAAGACAAGTCCTCTTGAAGCATCTTTCGTTATTCCATAACCGTAATCAATTCGAAAGATAGCATTGAAGATTTTTTTATGCATGAAACGTAGCCCGACACCTGGATAGACCCGTATATTCTGACTATCGGCAAAGTCACCGAAACCGCCACCTGGGTTACGCCAAGACCCCCCATCAATAAAAACATTGCTCTGTAGCACAAACCAATTTTCATCAACAATTGTATGGCGGTATTCTGTATTGAAAACTATGGCTCCAGTTCCACGATCGATAGTATTTCCCACACCACGAATATTCAAATTATTGTCTACAGTAAATGGAGCGAAGGGGGTGTCGACATTACTTGCCAGCCCTAATCTTAACCGACTTGCCCAATTACCGTTGGATCCTATTCTTTTAAAATATGCAAAATCATTAAATCCAATTAAGAATTCAGGAAGTGCTTCGTCTGAACTACCCACGTATTGAAAATTTAATGTGCTTCTAAAACCAGATAAATATTGATAGAAATATTCAATATCATCGTAGTTATAAATCAGTTTGATAAGGTGCTTGTTTACTTTTAATTCTTGGGGTACAATTGGGTTTGTTGAACCGGACAAGTATTCGTAATCTTCCGTAAATAAACTGAACCCCAGTTCAATTCTATTTTTGAAATTGAACTCATATAGACCCAAAACTTCAAACCCTTGGTTGTTATATTTATAGTCGGCAGTAGTATTGTCAAAAAATACGGGTTCTTGCGTAGTAAAATCGTGATAATTAAGAGCCAACCCTAGTTTATTGCTGAACAGATATGGCGCTCTCAAACTTACCCCATACGAATTGAAAACATCATATTGATAAAATCCGCCCAAAGTGATATTCCTGCCCAAAAGATTAAACTCTTGCAACCCAATTCGAAATGCAAAATCATCATTGCTTGAGCTAAACAAATTGGCAAAAGGAATCAATGTAAAATTCTCCTCTATATGATAAAACACATCATGCTTTCCGTCCTCTTTTGAGAAAACCTCGAAATAGGCATGTGAAATAGAGGGCAATCGTTTCAAACGCTTCATATCTTCAAGTATGGCAACTGAATCCAATATACTGCCTGGTTCTACTTGAATAAGTTTTTTCAAGAATTGAACCTCAGTCCTTTGAGCACCATTTATCTTAAGGTCACCAACCAGATTCTCTTGGGCAAAACCCATCACTATGGTCAAAAAAAACATAAGAATAAAGAAAGGGCGAATCATGAAAGGCTTCACATGTTAAAAAGCAAAGATACTCTTTAGGTGTTACAAAGAAATCACGGTGTGACAGTAACCGATTATCCGGTAAAATAGTCCATTTAATTGGCGGAAAATTGTTCTTGAACAATCATGTTCACCCAGTTATCCTCGCTAACCGCCATCAGGGTAATTCCATAAGAGTTACCCGCTTGCAAAGGACTTGGTATGCCCTTTGTAATGTTGAGTACAACATTGTCAAGATTGTAGAATTGAAATGTCTTTTCAAAGGTATATGTTCCTGAAACTAAATTGTCTTGATTATCCGAAACTACCTGAAAGTAGATTTTTGTGTCATCATATCGACCATCTCGCCATGAAAAACGTGGCATATTAGAGGTCGCATCAATGGTAATATTCTGAGGCAAATATTCTGTAGGTTTTGTCTGGTGTTTAATTCGAATTGGATTCGAGAGATGGGTTTGTCCACCTTCGTCAAAGGTTACGACTGCCCATTTTTCTTGTGTAACCAAAACCTCGAATTTTTGAAGATAGCCATTGAACACATTTTTCAAAGGTGCAACCACGGGAACGTAATTGTCAAAATTATTTTTATCATCATTACTACTCTCTGTCTCAAAATATTGAATGTTGGTGGCCCCGGGTCTAGGGTAAAAGAAGACACTCACTTTGTCATCTGTTGCATTACTTGCGGCACAAGCAATTACATTATCAAGCACCACCTCTTTGCTAGCCAAAGAATTATCCAAGGTATTGAAATCTTCATTTATTGCATCCGTAGAGCAACTTATCAGAACCAGAAAACTGATTGTTAGGAAATAAAAGCGAAGCATCTCAGTGGGTTTCATACATATCCTTGATGACTTGCTGGGCAGGTTTGTTCTGCGGGGTAAACCGATTGTCTTCAGATCCTCCAGACTTTTGATGATTGATAAACCATTTCCAGACATAACCTCCGGCAAACCAATCTTCTGCCCAAAATTCGGCGAAAATAGCTTTTTTAGCATTTACCTGCCCTTCTAAATTTACATTTTCATCATTTCGATCCACTAACCAAGGTTTCTTAGCGGTAAAATCCATACTTCGATAGCCAAATTCGGTAAAAAGAACAGGTTTATCTTTTGCTTTTGACAGTGCTTCAATTTTTTCTTTCCAAGGTTGCCAGCCTTTTTTTAGTTCCGCTACGCTAGGCGTTTTCTCCTCCGATAATGGAAAATATGCATCTATTCCGATATAATCCAAATCTTCCCAGAAGGTCGTTTTCGGGTACTCGTCCCAATTGGCTGCATAAGTCAATTTTCCTTTATAAATGCTTTTGATTTTTTTAATGAGACCCTTCCAGTATTTCGGTCTATTCTTCACAAATTGCTCCAATTCCGTACCAATGCAGAAAATGGGAATTTTGGTCTCCTCAGCTAACCGGGCATAGGTCACTATAAAATCTTCATAAGATGCTTCCAACTGCTTCCAATGTTCCTCAGAATTCATTTTCAACGTTCCAGTAAACTCTCCTTTCCAAATCCAGATTTGGGGTTTAATCATAATCTCGATTCCATTTTTTTGAAGGAGCTCTATGTACTGCCTTGCTCCTTTTTTTGTTTCGCCAAACCACTGTCGATCTGTATTATGAATGATTTCAGGGGAATTTATATCGCGAATAAATCCAAAGGGCATTACCGCTGCATGATTCGCGTTCACCGATAATACCTCATCAACATGTTCTTGCTTTACCTCCTCGCGGGAACCAACAAAACTAACTCCGTTGATTTTTGGAATCGCTTGACTGGCACATGAACACTGTAACAAACCAAGTATCAAAAATCCTAAAACCCTCATTCATCTGCGTTTAGCCCGCTAAATTAAGGGTTTTTGAGTGATTTTTTACAAAATAGCACGTAATCCCAAGCTAAATGTCTGCCCCAGACCCTGGAAATTACTTCCTCTAACAAACTTATTATAAGAAAGCTCGATGTTCAAGGCATTGGTCAGTTGATACTTTCCGCCGAAACCCAATGCAGTATAATTTTGTGAAAAGTTTTCACCACCGTCATTCGGGTTATCATAGCCGATGAAAAAATTATGTTGCCCATTGATGAAAACGGTTGACTTGGAAGATGGAAAATAGCTAAGAAAAACACTTACCGGTATCGCCAAACTATTATTGGCAAAACGTTCACTTTCATTGACCAGAGCGGCATCCGCATCTTGTCTCTTTTCACCAAAATTAAACCCTAGATCTACCTCCGTAAATAATTGCCATTTGTTACCCCCAAAAGTCTTATCATAGAAAAATTTTGTTTCCCAAAAAACGCTTCTCTTATCCAAGTATGGGGCATTAGGCACGTCTTTAAAAACTGGCAAAAACAATGAGCTCGTAAATGAAAAATTACCTGCATTCTTAAAAGGTTGTACTCGAATTGAAGGGGCAATTGTTGTCAAACCACTTCTGGCATCCGTGTTGTTGTCCTCAAAACTAAAAACACTGGTTGTTTTGGCGCCGTCATAGGTATTCGCTCTAACCTGAAAAACCAAACCGATATTAATTCTAGAGTTTTCACTCACCCCAGTATAAATTTCAGTGGTATTGGTGAAAAAATTTTGCCGTGGAATACTTTGGGCAGAGCTACCACCATCTGTTTGTTTGGTTTGTGTATATAAACCGTTGAAAAATTTAATATCCCATTGCCCTTTTTTCAACAACTTTGAAGGAGTATACTCTTGAACGTTACTTTTTTCTTGTTCTGGCTCATCTACCTCCTGGGTATCTTCTTGAGCAAATGAAATTGTTGCGGAAAAAAGAACGACTAAAATTAATAAGTTACTTTTTATTATTTTCATTTCTATTTTTTTTTGATTGCCCTAGCGGTTGCAGCAAAAGCCCCTTAGCGAAAATTCGATGTTAAATGCTATTGCTATACTAGACTATTTAACCTCGTTTAATGTCCAATCATATGGATAGTACGAAATCTTGACTTTCTCAGGAAGTTTCTCTGACTTATATTTATTGATGAAATCCACCACATTTCCATCGTGTTCGAAATCACCTTTGTACCATTCAAAAATCTGGGATATCTTAACTTTGTTCTTATTTACCTGAATAAATTTAGCATCGTTTAATGCCAATTTGGTCTGATTTTCCAATTGAGCATCTAAAATTGATGGTCTATAGGCGGCATTGATAATTGGCGGGCAACCAAGACCTCCGCACACCAAAACAAAATGGAAGCGTGGTTCTTTTGGAAAGTTCTTGCGGAGCAGTTTGTTCTCGATACCATTCAATGTAATACTCGTTCCGCCAATATCATTTTTATTTTTATCGAAAAAGCCAGGCTTATCCAATGGTGATTTTATAGGGTAGTTCTTCACAATACCATCAATAACCAGAAGATTGTATCCATTAATCCAAAAAGCTTGATATTCATTTATATTTTCCTTGGAAACTGAAACGTCCTTTACCATCTCAATCAATTCATTAAGAGATGTTGGGTTGCTCTTTATTTCGGCATATGCCACCCTGCCATTCTTAACATAAGTCTTAAAAAAAGTATCAGACTTCGAAAAGAAATCAATTGTGCTTTGTGTATATCCCAGAGAAATGGACAATAACAATATGACAAGTAAAGAGGTCTTTTTCATTGTGTTGCTTATTTATCATTGACGCAAAACTGAAACCTATGTCGAGTACATCTTCGTAACCCTACAAAAAAAGTAATTTTTATACTTTTTTTAAGATTTTAAAAATCAATGACTTAGAAGTTCGAAAGACCTGTCAAAACCTTACAAAATAGGTTTGTATTTAAATTGTTTCTAAATTAAGCAAAGCAATTAAGTTCTTACTTCTTGTGCCGACCTAATTTTCATTCAACTGGTTTGAACAACTAACAAAATCATATGGAACATATTGTTATCATTGGTAATGGAATTGCTGGTGTGACTGCGGCCAGGCACATTCGAAAAAATTCCGATAAAAAAATTACAGTCGTTTCTGCGGAAACCGACTATTTCTTCTCACGTACCGCTCTAATGTATGTATATATGGGGCATATGAAATTTGAGCACACACAGCCTTATGAGAATTGGTTCTGGAAAAAGAATCGCATTGACCTGGTCAACGGTTATGTAAATATCGTAGACCATCAAAATAAAAAGTTGGCCTTACAGAATGGAACCAACATCCAATATGATAAACTCATCATCGCAACCGGATCAAAACCTAATAAGTTTGGCTGGCCGGGGCAAGACTTGCCAGGGGTTCAAGGCCTCTACTCAAAACAAGACCTAGAACAGTTGGAAGCGAATGCACCGGATAATAAAACCTGTAAACGAGCAGTAATAGTTGGAGGTGGTTTGATAGGAATCGAGATGGCAGAGATGCTTCGCAGTAGAAAAATTCCTGTTACATTTTTAGTTCGTGAATCTAGTTTTTGGAATGGGGTTCTGCCAGCCGGAGAATCTGCCATGATAAACGAACATATTCTAGAACATCATATTGATTTACGTCTGAACTCAAACCTCAAAGAGATTTTGGCTGATGAAAACGGTCATGCCCGTGCTGTTGTGGTACAGGAAACCGGAGAAGAAATCGCCTGCAATGTTGTAGGCCTAACAGCCGGTGTTTCACCCAATGTTGATTTTCTTAAAGACTCGGGCATAGCACTCGGTCGTGGTGTAAAAGTAAATCGCTATTTAGAGACCAACATTCCCGATGTTTACGCGATTGGAGATTGCGCCGAGCAACATGAAGGCATCGGACAAAGAAGACCTATTGAAGCCGTTTGGTACACCGGTCGAATGATGGGTGAAACTATTGCTCAAACCATATGCGGAAATAAAATCGAATACAAGCCTGGCCATTGGTTCAATTCAGCCAAGTTTTTGGATTTAGAATATCAGACCTACGGTTGGGTTTTTAGCGAACGGGGAATGAAAGAAAACGAAAAACATTTTCATTGGAGAGACAGCAAAGAAAAGATATGTGTTACTATAGCTTTTGACAAAGGAACAAAGCAATTTTTGGGTATTAACACTTTCGGTATCCGTATGCGCCATGAAATTTTTGACCGTTGGCTAACAGAAAAACGAACGGTTGATCATGTTATGGAATATTTAAAGGATGCCAATTTTAATCCGGAATTCTACACCCAATATGAATCCAAAATAGTAGATAAATACAATTCGGAATTCGGAACAAATATTTCTCCCAAGAAAAAAAATTGGAAACGAATTTTTAGCAACGCTTAACTGACAGGAAGAATGAAAGCAATACAAAACATAGGCATAGCCATTTTTTTGGTCGGTTTGGGCATTTTCACTACCCTGCCCTTTGTCGGAAATTTCAAACTAGGTCAAAAGACGTTTGATGAAACCATTGAAAATCAAAATATTAAAAGCGAGATTTTTATCGAAGACCTCAGAAGCAAGCTAGTTGACAAAGATTTCTCGGGGTTTCAATCGTTGGCTCCCCTAGTAGAAGAATCTATCGAAAAAGCAAATGCCGTACACACCAAAAATAAAGAATGGGGCAAAAAAGTATACACCGGCAGCGATGACCTTGCTATATCTATTCGTAAAACATCAGGCTACGGATTTATTCCTGAAAACAAGGGTTTAATGTGGTTCTTAACTTTTGGACTAGGCATTATTGGAGCCCTAATGTTTATCATTCCCCAGGTCGTGACCTTGGGAAAAAAGGGAATTAAAAATGACCACATTTACCATCAAAATTCTACGAATAGAGGATGGATAGCGTGGCTTGTTTTTATCTTTCTGGTTAGCTTTTACCTAGTACTCTATTTCAAATCGGAATATGCCGTTAATTGGACATATGTAGTTGACCCTATTAGTGAAAGTTTGAGCGGAAATCTTGCTGGCCATTGGTTTGTCTATGGTTTCATGTATTGTGTGGTAATGACCGTTATGTCGCTTCGCATGTACATCAAATACCGTCATAATATGTATCAAATGGTACGTACTACTTCTGTATTGTTCTTTCAAATTGTATTTGCATTTCTGATTCCTGAGATAATGGTTCGTCTGCAGAAGCCCTATTACGATTTTAAGAATGCCTTCCCCTTAGATTATGACTTCTTCTTTCAATGGAATTTGAAATCTTTATTGGATAGTGGTGGCATTGGATTGTTCATTTTAGTTTGGGGTATTGTACTGACATTAATTGTAGTACCGGTGATGGTATATTTCTTCGGGAAAAGATGGTATTGTTCGTGGGTCTGCGGTTGTGGTGGTTTGGCGGAAACATTGGGCGACCCCTATAGACAACATTCAAGTAAATCTTTGTTCTCTTGGAAAATTGAACGGTGGCTGATCCACGGTGTTTTGGTTTTTGCCCTTGTCATGACCGGAATGACGCTTTATAGTTTTTTCGCCGAAACAGGAACTGTTTTGGGTCTCAAAACACAAAACATTCAAAATACCTATAGTTTGGCTATTGGTTCCATTTTTGCGGGAGTCATAGGCACAGGTTTCTATCCCATTTTTGGAAACAGGGTATGGTGTCGTTTTGGTTGTCCACTTGCCGCATACTTAGGTTTTGTACAGCGCTTTAAATCTAGATTTAGAATTACTACAAATGGCGGACAATGCATTTCTTGTGGAAATTGCTCTACTTACTGCGAACAAGGAATTGACGTTAGGGCCTATGCTCAAAAAGGGGAGAATATTATCCGTTCAAGTTGTGTGGGTTGTGGTGTTTGTTCGGCGGTTTGCCCCCGTGGAGTTCTGAAGTTGGAAAACGGACCAGAGCAAGGGCGCATCAATCCTACCGAAGTATTGCTAGGAAACGATGTAGATCTGATGGGGTTGGTAAATAAGAAATAAGACAGCTTAGCTCATAGTAACAAGAGGCTGTTAGAATAGAAATTCAAACTTTAGTTTCTCTTTTCAATAACTCATCTTCTTTCTTCTGGTCTCCGTTGGCTGATAATGTTAGGTCAATCCTTTCTATTCGACCTAACTAAAAAAAGTAATCCTTTGTTTATCAAAATATTCATGCTGGTCTTGTATTTTTTTTCATTCGGAAGTCCATCCGAGGAAGGTCGTTCGTATAAAAAAGAATACTATCAAAAAGGTGACTTAAAAGCCGAGGGATGGATTAAAAACGGAATTAAAGAAGGATATTGGAAGTTTTATCATCCTAATGGCAAACTGGCAGAAAAAGGTCATTACAGAAGAGGTCACCGTGATGCGTATTGGTATTTTTACAGAGAAAATGGAATACCAAAACAAGCCGGACATTACAAAAAAGGGAAGATGGCCGACTGGTGGTTATTTTTTGATTCCCATGGCAACGTAAATCATAAATGCCAATTGGACAATGGGAAGAAAAACGGTTATTGCCTTCAATACGAAAATGAAGAATTAATGTCCGCAGAAAAATACAGGAACGGAAAAAAAGTAAAAAAGTGGACGAGTTTCAGTAGTTTTAGACGCGAAAACAAGCTTTCCGACCTAAAGTAAAAATGATCAAAACATTTGAAATCGATCCTGACATCAAAGTAATTATTCCGGCTTTTAACGAAGCAGACTCTATTGCCGCCGTTATCAATGAGATTCCGGATTCGGTTTCAGAGATTATTGTAGTGAACAACAATTCTACTGATAATACCGTCATCAATGCCGAAAATGCAGGTGCTACCGTTTTGACTGAAGACAGAAAAGGGTATGGTTATGCTTGTTTGAAGGGGATGGAACATATTGCCAAACAATCCAATCACCCCGATATTATCGTATTTATTGATGGAGATTATTCCGATTATCCAGAAGAGCTCACCGAAATCATCGATCCTATTTTAAATAAAGATTATGATTTTGTAATAGGTGCTCGGGTTAAGAGACTAAGAGAGGAAGGTAGCATGACCCCCCAGCAAATTTTTGGTAATTGGCTGGCTACCTTTTTAATGAAACTGTTCTTTGGGGCAACATTTACCGACCTTGGTCCGTTTAGGGCTATAAGGTATGACAAGTTACTTGAATTGCAGATGGAGGATAAGACCTATGGTTGGACCGTTGAGATGCAATTGAAAGCTTTGAAAAAGAAGCTGTCATATGTCGAAGTACCAGTACGTTACAAGAAAAGAATTGGCATTTCAAAAGTATCAGGTACTGTAAAAGGTAGTATATTTGCAGGCATGAAAATCCTTGGTTGGATTTTTAAGTATAGCATCAAATAATATGGGACTAATAATAGCTTACATCATACTGGGTATATATAGTATCGCGCTATTGTTGATTTTCTTCTATAGTCTTGCACAGTTGAATTTATTGGTCAATTATTTGGGCAACAAAAGGCAGAACGAGACTGCTCCCAAGTTTAATCTTCTCGATCCAAAGGAAATTCCACATGTTACCATTCAACTTCCTGTTTATAATGAGGAATATGTCATGGATCGCCTGTTAGAGAACATTGCCAAAATAGAATACCCAAAAAGCAAGTTGGAAATTCAGGTGCTAGATGATTCAACCGATAATACAGTCATTGATACGGCCAAACATGTAGAGGCACTTAGAGCTACCGGATTGGACATAACACACATACGCCGTGAAAATCGCCAAGGTTTTAAAGCAGGTGCCTTGAAAGAAGGTCTTGAAATCGCCAAAGGTGAATTCATAGCGATTTTTGACGCTGATTTTCTACCGGATAGCGATTGGCTGAAAAAGACTGTGATCTATTTCAAGGATGAAGAAATTGGCGTGGTTCAGACAAGATGGGGCCATATCAACAGAGACTATTCCACCCTTACAAAAATACAAGCTTTTGCCCTGGATGCGCATTTTACATTGGAGCAAGTTGGGAGAAATTCAAAAGGGCATTTCATCAATTTCAACGGCACGGCTGGTATTTGGCGTAAAGAATGTATTCTTGATGCTGGTAACTGGGAGGGTGATACCTTGACGGAAGACCTCGATTTGAGCTACCGAGCCCAATTGAAAAATTGGAAATTCAAATATCTGGAAGATGTTGAAACTCCCGCAGAGCTTCCTGTCGTAATTAGCGCTGCGCGCTCACAGCAATTCAGGTGGAACAAAGGCGGTGCCGAGAATTTTAGAAAAACTGTTTTAAGTGTTTTGTCTGCCAAAAATATTTCTTTCAAGACAAAATTTCATGGCGTAATGCACTTATTGAACAGCTCAATGTTCTTATGTGTTTTCTTGGTTTCATTACTAAGTATTCCCGCCATGTATATCAAGGCCATTTTTCCTCATTTAGACTGGGTATTTACTACTTTAAGTTTCTTTGTGCTAAGTACTATTATTCTCTTTATTTGTTATTGGTTTACGTATAAAAGTATTCAAGGCAGTAGTTTTGATAATTTTGTCGATTATATCAAACTGTTCTTTACCTTCTTTTCCGTTGCATTAGGGTTTTCATTACATAATTCTATTGCCGTTTTAGAGGGCCATATGGGTAAACGCAGTGAGTTTGTACGTACACCGAAATTCAACCTCAATAACATCACAGATAGTTGGAAAGGCAACAAATACTTGGCTAAAAAGCTATCGCCGAATATGATTTTGGAATTCGGTCTGATGGGCTATTTCCTTTTTGGAATGTACAGTGCCATACCACTAAATGATTTCGGACTCTTCCCATTTCATATGATGTTGTTTTTGGGCTTCGGGTATGTCTTTTTTAAGTCATTGACAGCACGGGCTTAAGATTCTCCATCAAATACACTATTTTAGTTGTACTACCGACTAAACCATGCCAAATAATTTTATTACATATTGGAATCTCCATAGAGTATCCATTGCATTGGCATTGCTGAGTTTGACCTTCTATTATACGTTCGCCTACCACTTGGAACGAACAGATTTTATTAAACTACTCACCCTTTTTGCGGCACTTTTCTTTTTATGTTTTAAGTTGGTTCAATTCGAAAAATGGAATTTTAAATTTCTACTAGGAGTTGGAATCATCTTTCGTTTAATCTTTATCATCGCCGAACCCAACCTCTCGCAAGACTTCTACCGTTTTATTTGGGATGGTGAATTGGTTTGTCAACTTATGAATCCCTATTTGCATGTTCCAAATACGTTGATTGAACAATCCGATTTGGTCATCGCAAATGCGCAAGAATTGTATAATGGTATGGGAAGTTTGAGTGCCAAGCACTTTAGCAACTATCCACCATTAAATCAGTTCATTTTTGCATTCACGGTACTGTTAGGTGGAAAAAGCATTCTAGGCTCTGTTATTGTCATGCGAGGAACCATTGTTCTGGCAGATATTGGCATTTTCTACTTTGGTCGTAAGTTGCTGAAGAATATCAATCAATCACCACATCTGATTTTTTGGTATTTCTTAAATCCGTTAGTCATCATCGAATTGACAGGAAACCTTCATTTCGAAGGGGTAATGCTTTTCTTTTTTGTTTGGGCTTTATATCTACTTTCAGTTCATAAGTGGCAGTGGGCTGCTGTGGTTTACGCCTGCTCCATTTCGGTAAAATTGGTTCCATTACTTTTTCTCCCACTTTTTTTGAAACATTTCCACCTTAAGAAAAGCGTACTGTTTTACTCAATTATCGGACTGACTTCCCTCCTGCTCTTTGCACCCTTTTATTCTACCGAATTTCTTAGTAATTATTCGCAAACAATAGGGCTTTGGTTTTCCAACTTCGAGTTTAATGCAGGACTTTACAATGCCATAAAACAAACCGCTATTCAATTCGATTCGAAACCGTGGGAACTCATTAAAACTTATGGAAAAATTACTCCCGTAATCACTGTTGTAGTTGTTCTCCTTTTCACTTTCCTCCGAAAAAATCAAAAGTTATCGGTTCTCATCACCTCTATGCTTTGGGTATTGACACTGTACTATTTTATATCGGCAACGGTTCATCCTTGGTATATTATCTTCCTAGTAGTCCTTACTGCATTTACGAAATATCGTTATGCTTTCATATGGTCAGCGGCCATAGTTTTGAGTTACTATGCCTATTCCTTATCTGATTTCAAAGAAAACTTATGGCTGTTAGCAATTGAATATACCACGGTCTTCGGCTTTCTAGTTTATGAATTAGTTGCATATCGTAACAAAACATGAAGTTTTTGTAAAAAAATAACTCCTGTTTTAGGATAGTTCGAGATAATTTGTACATTTGACCAGTAATGAAAGGACAAAACTATATTATAACTTCTACGAGCATCACTGCTCCCGCACGTCCATTCGCTCCACGTCGCCGTCGCCCGTAGGGGTGCATATCTATCATGGAATTAGGTGAGTCCATTTCCGCAGAACGACAATCACAATTTATTTTTTACCGTTTAAAATTTTAATAGCAATGAACATAATTGTTGCTAATACATCACATTTCAAGTACGCTGAGGTAATTTGCAATACCATCGCAGAATCTGCCAAAGTACGAGGTACGGGTATTGCCAAGCGTACGCCAGAATATATTCAGAAAAAGCTTGAAAATGGTAATGCCGTTATCGCACTAGATGGAAATACTTTTGCAGGTTTTTGTTACATCGAAGTTTGGGGGCATGGAAAATATGTGGCCAATTCTGGACTTATAGTTCATCCTAATTACAGAGCCCAAGGTCTCGCAAAAAAAATAAAGTCAACCATTTTTGAACTATCCCAGAAAAAATTTCCAGATGCTAAAATATTTGGAATTACAACTGGACTTCCTGTAATGAAAATCAATTACGAATTGGGGTATAAGCCCGTAACCTTCTCCGAACTAACTGACGACCCAGAATTCTGGAAAGGTTGCCAAACTTGTAAAAACTTTGATGTATTGACGAGAACGGAGCAGAAAATGTGCCTTTGTACAGGAATGCTATATGACTCTTCGAATAAATTAAAGGAAAAAGAAAAGAAGGTGAATGGCAAAGCATTCAAAAGATTGAAAAGTATTAAGGAGAGTTTATTCCTAAAGAAAAAAACAAAAAAATGAGCAAATTAGTTTTAGCATATAGTGGTGGATTAGACACCAGCTATTGCGCCAAATATTTATCAAAAGAAAAAGGCTATGAAGTACATGCAGTTAGCGTGAACACTGGTGGATTTTCATCCGAAGAAATCAAAACAATTGAAGAGAAAGCATTACAACTTGGTGCAACTTCCTACACCTCGATAGATGCGGTTCAAACATTTTATGACAAAGTGGTCAAGTACCTCATCTTCGGAAATGTCTTGAAAAATAATACCTACCCACTTTCGGTTAGTGCAGAACGAATTGTTCAGGCCATTGAAATCGTAAACTATGCCAAGAAAGTAGGAGCGAAATACATCGCTCATGGAAGCACCGGAGCTGGCAACGACCAAGTCAGGTTTGATATGATTTTTCAAATCATCGCCCCTGAAATTGAAATCATCACTCCGATTAGAGATAACAAATTAGCTCGAGAAGCGGAAATTGAATACCTAAAACAGAATGGAGTAGACTACCCTTGGGAAAAAGCGAAATATTCCATTAACAGAGGCCTTTGGGGTACTTCCGTTGGTGGAGAAGAGACTTTGACCTCTGAAAAACCTCTGCCAGATTCAGCCTATCCAAGTCAACTTCAAGAAAAAGAACCGTCGGAAGTGAAGCTTACCTTTGAAAAAGGAGAACTGGTTGCTATCAATGGTCAAAAAGATAATCCGGTAGCGAATATTGAAAAATTAGAAGCGATGGCCTCAAAATATGCTATTGGTAGAGATATTCATGTTGGTGATACGATTATAGGCACTAAAGGTAGAGTTGGTTTTGAAGCTCCTGCCTCATTAATTATAATAAAGGCGCACCACTTACTAGAAAAACATACCCTCACTAAATGGCAGCAGTATCAGAAAGAGCAACAAGGTAATTTTTACGGAATGTTGTTACATGAAGGCAACTATTTAGATGCTGTAATGCGAAATATTGAAACCTTTTTAACCGATACACAAGAAAATGTTTCTGGTGATGTATTTGTAGGCTTATACCCATTTCAATTTAGGTTACACGGAATTTCATCGAAACACGATTTGATGACGGATGCATTTGGTAGTTACGGAGAAGTAAATAAAGGTTGGTCTGCTGATGATGCAAAAGGCTTTATCAAAATACTGGCCAATTCAGGAAAAATCTATAACCATGTAAACCCTCATTGAGGGCTAATTATAAACTAGGCTTGTGCTCAAACTGTCATATCGAGTAAAGTCGTGATGTAAAAGGTAAACTAGTCAAGTAAAAAATTTAAAATGATCAAAGTAGGTATAATAGGAGGTTCAGGATATACCGGTGGCGAACTCATTCGAATTCTTTTGAATCATCCACAGGTAGAAATTGATTTTGTGTTCAGCACTACAAGAGCAGAAAAAGCAATTTCTTCAGCACATCCTGATTTGTTGGGCACTATGGATTTACATTTTACGGGAAATATAAATTCTGATGTAGATGTGGTTTTTCTCTGT
>CAZTLZ010000075.1:0-16214 GCA_964614665.1 uncultured Maribacter sp. | reverse complement strand
CTACCATGGTGGGACTTTCCGAGGCATCGGGATACAAAGATGCCGATGGAAATCCGAAGAACCTTAAGAAATCACTTTTTGTCGATGCGCTAACCACAATATTTTCTGGATTAGTGGGAACCAGTTCCGGTACCGCATATATCGAATCCGCAGTCGGTATACGAGAAGGGGGCAAAACAGGACTTACGGCAATAACAGCGGGACTTTTATTCCTACCTTTTATATTTTTCTCTCCCTTACTGTCGATAGTCCCTAGTATTGCCAGTTCGATTGCTCTGGTACTGGTCGGCTCTTTTATGATGAAACCGCTTACCAAGATCAACTGGAATATGACGGATGAGGCCATCCCCGTGTTTCTAACTATGGTGCTAATGCCATTGACATATAGCATCACTACCGGAATCATTTTCGGCTTTTTAAGTTATACATTGCTCAAATTGTTTTCCGGTAAACGGAAAGAGATAAACCCTGTTTTAATAATCATCGACCTACTGTCACTTCTTTTCTTATGGATTTAAAACAACTCCTATTCTTGCTCATATTTTGTATCGTTACCTCCTTACAGGGGCAGCGCATTGCTATTATGGGGGCTATGGATGAGGAAATAGAATTTCTAAAACAGGAATTGAAAAATAAGAAGGAAGTCCGGAAAAGTGGGGTTACTTTTTATACAGGAAAGCTTAAAGGTCAGAAAGTTGTTCTTTTAAAAGCAGGCATCGGCAAGGTGAACGCCGCCTATAGTACCGGAATCTTAGTGGCCAATTTTAAGGTGAGTAGCCTTATTTTTACTGGAGTAGCCGGGGGCTTGCACCCAGATATCAAACCAGGGGATATTGTAATCTCGACTAAGCTGGTACAATATGATTTTGGTAAATTGAAAGAAGGGTCGTTCGAGACTTGGCCTACGAGAAACCTTGCTAAAAAAAATAGTATGAATCCCATCTTTCTTGAGGTAGACTCCATTTTATTGAAGAAAAGCAAACAGGTTTCCAGTAGCATACGCTTAAAACCTTTTAATAACAGCTTGCCCAAGTTCTATGTTGGTCCCATTGCCACGGGAGATACCTTTGTCAGTGATACTACAAAAGCAAAAGAATTGTACAAGGACTTCAAGGCTATAGCCACTGAAATGGAAGGCGCCGCAGTGGCCCAACTATGTGTCATGTTAAAAATACCTTATATTATTATCCGTAGCTGTAGCGACAATGCGAATACCGAAGCACATACCGATTATTCCAAATTTGTTAAGGTAGCAGCTGTCAATTCAGCCCAAATGGTACTGGGGTTGCTTGAAGATTGAAATTAAAAGTCAGTTCAGAATGATACAACGAAGAAAATTTTTACGGCAAGGGGTAATGGCCATGGCATCCTTACCGCTAATGTCTTTTGACTCCAAGAAGGATTGGTCCCTTACAGCCCTTAAAAAGCAAAGTGTAAAGGATGCGGATTATTGGAAAATGGTGCGCAAGCAGTTTCCGTTAAAAGAAGGGCAAACCTATTTTAATAATGGAACCATGGGCCCCACTCCTGGCTACGTTTTGGATAGAATGATAGATCATATGATGCACTGGAATGTAGAAGCGGCTACCGTGGATTATAAAAATGGTTCGGGGCCTAGTTTATTGTCAGGGTATTTTCCTTGTGAAGCATTGCGTACCAAATTAGGGCGTATCATCAATTGTGATTTTAAGGAAATCTCCTTGACCCAAAATGCTACCTTCGGTATGAACTATGTCGGTATGGGGTTGAATTTAAAGAAAGGTGACGAATTACTGAACACCAATCAAGAACATGGTGGAGGCTTCGGGGCATGGCAACTATTGGCCAAGCGTAAGGGGTGTATCTATAAGCAGGCTACATTGCCAGAACCGGCAAATGACCCGCAAGAAATAATCGATGCCATTTTTAAGGAAGTAACCAAGAAAACCAAGGTAATTGCCATTCCACATATCGTATCGGGATTCGGTACTATACTACCTGTAAAGGAAATCTGTAGCGAAGCCAGAAAACGTGGGATTTTCACTGTTCTCGATGGCGCGCAGTGCGTAGGTCAAATTCCCGTTGATGTAAAGGATATCGGTTGTGATGCCTATTATTCGAGTTTACACAAATGGCTTTTGGCGCCGGCAGGAAGTGGATTACTATATATAAATAAAGAAGTTGTAAGCGATATCTGGACGACTATCGCCAGTTATAACTGGGACAATCAAGAGGATCCAGGTTTCCGTTTGATGCAGACCGGCACGGGTAATGCCGCCTTGTTGACAGGTTACGAAGCTGCAGTCGACTTTTTCAATACGATCGGCCATGATGTGTGGCTAAGTCGCGTCAAAGAGCTGGGAATGCATTTGCGCGAAGGGCTGAAACAAATGCCCCATGTGACGCTATACTCGTCGACCAACGAGGCCATGGCAGCAGGCATTACCACCTATGGCGTTAAAACCATGACGGGACCGGAACTGCAGGCATACATGTGGGAGAAGGAACGCTTGCAACCACGATCGGTAGGCAGCAAAATGCTAAGACACTCCGTGCATATTTATAATTCCAAGGAAGAAATTAATCGAGCATTGTCACTATTGAAAGGGATAGCATGAGTGTAGCAATTTATAAGGAAGAACTAGGGCTAGTGGGGATAAAATTCCTAACAGGACTTCTTGTTTTGGGCTTTTTGGTTACGTCCTGTACAGCAGTAAAGAACACCACTAATTTTGTGAAAACCGAACTTTATTTTGGACTCTCGGGAGTGGGTGGTACAGAAATAAGTCCCGCACAATGGAATGAGTTTAAGACTACGACACTGAACAAAAACCTGAGCGGGTATACAGAGGTGGATTCCAAAGGTTTTTGGACCAACGCTAAAAACCAAAGTATCTCTCAAAAAAGCAAGATAATCATCTATTTGAATAAAGGTAGCGATAGTGACAGTCTTGCTATTGAAAAAATTATAGCTGAATACAAGGAAATATTCAACCAAGAATCGGTTTTAAAAATAAACTATAGGGTCAATGGTCGTTTTTAAAATGACGTACCAAAAAATGAATTCTGATGATTACACTAAAAAAGTCCTGTTATGTACTCCTTTTTTTATTTGCATTTACCGCTTGTATAGAGGCTGAACCTAAATCAGACCTAGACATTTCAGAAGTAACGATAGCCGATATTCATCATAGCTTTGAACAAAAAGAACTTACGAGTGTGCAATTGGTCGAGGGATATCTGGATAGAATCAATACGTTCGACAGTAGCTTGAATTCAATAACCACTATAAATCCAGATGCATTGGCAATAGCCGAAGCATTGGACAGAGAGTACTTGGAAACTGGGTCGTTGCGCCCTCTACACGGAATTCCCATAATTGTAAAGGACAATATTAATACTGCGGGGCTACCCACCACTGCAGGCGCATTAGCACTAAAAGATTTCATTCCCGGGGAAGATGCTTTTATCATCAAAAAATTGGTAGATGCCGGTGCGATAGTATTAGCCAAATCGAATATGGCAGAATGGGCCTTTAGTCCCATGCATACAGAAAGTTCAACAGCAGGAACGACCAGAAATCCATACAATACCGCTTTTGTTCCAGCAGGGTCCAGTGGAGGTACTGCAGCTTCCGTGGCCGCTAACTTTGGTGTTATAGGATTGGGTACGGATACTGGGAATTCCATAAGAGGACCTTCTTCACATTGTGCGCTTGTTGGTTTTCGTACCACTTTGGGACTCGTCAGCAGAAGTGCCATTGTTCCTTTGTATTTAAGAAATGATGTAGTGGGGCCTATGAGCAGAACTGTAGAAGATGCCACAAAACTATTGGAGGTTATTTCGGGTTACGATCCAAAAGATTCGCTTACACAACATTCGAAAGGCAGAATACCCGAGAACTATAGCCAATTTCTATTGAAAGATGGGCTCCAAGATTCAAGAATCGGGGTATTGCGGGCACTAAGTGATAATGATATACATCCCGAAGTGAAATCTTTGTTCGAGCAAGCACTTATAAATTTAGATTCTCTGGGGGCTACAATCGTTGACCCGGTAACGGTTCCTGAGTTTCAAGAATTACGACAGGATCAATGGTGTGCTACTTTTACCGAAGATGTAGAGACTTTCCTAAAAGAATATGTGAAAAATGACACCATAAAAACCATTGAGGATATCATACGCATCGGCAGTAAATCCAAATTTGCTGAGGACAGGGTAAAACGTAATGCCACCAATAGTGGTAGATGGGGCGATTCTGAAATCCCCTGTTTAGATGCTTATTCAGATGTTAAGAGAATTGCCTTCCGAGAGGCTATTGAAAGCATGATGGATTCCTTAAAGTTAGATGCTTTGGTATATCCTTCTTGGAATCATCCGCCAGCCCATATCGAATTATTTTCAGAAGAATATAAAGGGGACAATAACCAGGTTGTTAGTCCGCATACGGGGCAACCCGCTTTTACGGTTCCTATGGGGTATACTAGTAAAAACCTTCCGGCGGGACTACAATTTTTGGGCAGGATGTATGCTGAACCTACGCTAATTCGATTGACCTATTCCTATGAACAAGGCACCCAACATAGAAAAGCACCAAAATTGTAAATGAAAACTTATAAACGTATTAGAAACTTTGTGCTGTCAGCTCTTCTAAGCTGTTATGTTGTTGGATGCGGGCCAAAACTATTCAGTTCTAGTACCACTAAATCATCTCCTACACTAAAAAAAATAATTAACAGAGATACTATTAGAGTAGGAACTACAGGGGACTTTATGCCTTTTTCCTATAAAATCGATTCTACTGTCGGCTATCATGGAGTAGATATTGAAATGGCCGAAGATTTGGCAAAATTTATAGATGTAAACCTTGAATTTGTAACAACCACATGGCCAGAATTGATGACCGATTTAAAAGAAGGAAGGTTTGATATTGGTATGAGCGGTATTACCGTTACCGGAGAAAGACTAAAACAGGCCAGTTTTAGCATCTCTGTACTTTCAAGCGGCAAAGTAGCGATTTCAAGAGACGAAAATGTTGCCGAATATACAAGCATTGAAAACATAAATAAAAAAGAGGTTCGCGTCATTTTTAATCCCGGGGGTACGAATGAATCATTTGCTAGAGCCAATTTTCCAAAGGCCACATTGATCCTTAATGACGACAACCTAAGCATTTTTCAAAAATTGGTGGATGAACAGGCCGATGTTATGGTTACCGACGCTATTGAAACTATGATACAAGAGCGGATACATAAAGAATTAAATGCGGTCAACCTTCAAAACCCTTTCAATTCATTTGATTTTGGGTATCTAATTCCGAAGGATGCTGTCTTCAAAAACATTATTGATGAATGGCTTGTCACACGAAAGAATGATAGTTTGGTCCAGAAATTATTGAGGAAAGAAATTGAAAAGTTAGAGTAACGATGCAATAAAAATTCATTTCAATTTTTAGGATAAAGAATGGCCATTCTTTTTTATAGCTTTAAGGATAATAATAAATTCAAATAATTGCCAATAACCAAAATAAATTTATTGTATGAACTTTCGATTATATTCCAAACTTCTTCTACTTTGCTTTTTAACTACTTCAATAACAGTTGCCCAAGATTTTCAAGCCTTAAAATACAGAGCGGTAGGTCCTGAAAGGGGAGGTAGGGTGACCACAGTAACAGGTACACCTCTGTTACCCGGAACTTTTTATTTAGGCGCCTCAGGAGCCGGTGTATGGAAATCAGAGGATTATGGTACTTCATGGAATAATGTTTCGGACGGGTTTTTCAGTACGCCTTCGATTGGGGCCATAGAAGTCGCACTCAACGATCCTAATATCGTTTATGTAGGTACCGGTTCAGATGGTTTACGTAGTAATGTTATTGGTGGAAAAGGGGTATACAAATCAATAGATGCAGGTAAAACTTGGGAACACATTGGTCTTAAAAATGTTGGTCAAATCGGTGCTGTTGAAATCGACCCGACCAATAGCAATATCGTTTGGGTTGCAGCAATTGGTAATGCCTTTAAGCCTAATATGGAACGTGGTATCTATAAAACAACGGATGGAGGCCTAAACTGGGAAAAGGTTTTATTTATTTCGGAAAAGGTGGGGTTCGCCGATTTGGAACTGCTACCTGGCAATCCGAATGTGATTTATGCCGCTGCTTGGAAAGCTGAACGCAAACCATGGACCATCATCTCTGGCGGAACCAAAGAGGAAGGCGGTATTTATAAATCCGTTAATGGAGGTAAAGATTGGATAAAGCTTGAAGCTGGACTTCCTAAAGAGACCATAGGCAAAATAGATTTAGCGGTTTCACAAACAAATTCAAATATCGTCTATGCCGTAATCGAAGCTCCTAAAAAAGAGGGGGGTGTCTACAAATCGGTTGATCAGGGAAAATCTTTTGAACAGGTTTCCGATACAATAGGTTTAGTAAACCGTCCCTTTTATTACACAAACCTCGAGTTGGATCCAACTAATCCGGATATTTTGTATTCCAATGCCAATCCGCTTTTAAAATCGATAGATGGAGGAAAAACGTGGAAAAGAATGACCGTTCCCCATGGTGATAATCATGATATATGGATAAATCCAGATAATCCCGATATACTGATTCAATGTAATGATGGTGGTGCAAATGTTAGTTTAAATGGAGGGAAAACGTGGTCAACGCAGTTCAACCAACCTACAGCTGAATTGTATCAGGTGGAAGTAGATGACCAGTATCCATATTGGTTGTACGCAGGCCAACAGGATAATTATTCTACGATAGCTGTGCCCAGTTTTCCACCAAGTGCCATTCAAAATCCAGGTACCGGTTGGATTATAAACACAGGGGGTTGCGAAACCGGCCCAGCAGTGCCGAAACCGGGAAATCACAATATCGTTTATGCCAATTGTAAAGGACGTTTTGGTGTCTTCAATAAAATTACGGGCGTCGAAAAAAGTTATTATGTGGGTGCCTCGAATATCTACGGACACAATCCGAAAGATCTAAAATACCGTTTTCAACGCGTCGCCCCGGTACATGTTTCTCCCCATGATCCGAATGTGGTTTACCATGGGTCGCAATATCTTCATAAAACTAGAAATGACGGACAAATTTGGGAGACCATTTCTCCTGATTTGACGGCGTTTGAGGCTGATAAGCAAGTGATTTCGGGCAGTCCCATTACCCGTGATATTACTGGGGAAGAATATTATAGCACCTTATATTCCATTAGAGAATCAAAACTGAAAGAAGGTCTTATTTGGGTAGGCTCGAATGATGGTGTTATTTCGGTTACCCAAGATGGCGGACAAACTTGGAATAATGTGACCCCAAAAAAAATGCCGAAAGGAGGGAGGGTAGAATCGATTGAACCTTCACACCACGATTTGGCTACGGCCTATATTGCTGTAGACCGACATCTATTGAGCGACCAGAAACCATACATATACAAAACAATAGATTATGGAAAGAATTGGACTTTGCTAAGTTCTGATTCAAATGGAATTCCTTCAGACTATACCGCCCGTGTTCTAAGGGAAGATCCTATTCGTAAAGGTCTGTTGTATGCTGGAACTGAATATGGTATGTTCGTTTCTTTTGATGATGGTCAAAACTGGAAAACATTTCAGCAAAACCTGCCTATTACGCCCATTACCGATCTGAAAATCTTTCGGGGTGATTTGGTACTTAGCACTATGGGCCGCGGCTTCTGGATTCTCGATAATATTACGTCTTTAAGGCAAAATGGTTTTGCATCTACGAAAACCACGCCACATTTATTCAAACCCGATGCTACTATACGGTATCGCTACCCCATGATTCGCAGCCAAAATAGTTATCCGAAATACCCAAGAACATCCGTTTTTATTGATTATTACCTGCCGGAAGCATCGAAAGAAGGTGTGAAGTTGGAAATATTGAGCGCAAAAAGGGAGTTGATTGCCACCATTTTAAGTGATAGTACGCAATTGAAATCTACAGTTGAAGAAGTAGATGACATGAACCTTAGCCAGACTTTTCGCTATGTCAACAAAAAATTGGAAAGCAAAAAGGGATTAAATCGCTTTGCTTGGGATCTACGGCAAAAAGGAGCCTGGGATAAAGAGGTGAAAAAACGGTACAAAAACGGCCCGCTGGTCGCACCAGGAACCTATCTTGCAAAACTTTCCGTTAACGGTGAAACCTACGAACAGGCTTTTGAGATTGTTATGGATCCGAAAATAGTAGCGGAAGGGTTGACTGAAGCCGACATTCAAACACAATTGGCAATGCAGCTTCAAGTTAGAGACTTACTTACCAAAGCCAAAATCTTGCTGTCCGACTTGGAAAAAGAGTCTAAAACCTTAAAAAGCGCAAGCGGACATGAAGAACGTAAAGTGCAGATCGAGGCTGTAGTTGCTGAGCTAAAAAACCAAGAAGGCGCATATCCACAGCAAATGTTGGTGTCACAAATCTCTTATTTATATAACATGATAAGTGGAGCCGATCAATTACTGGGTCAAGATGCACCAGAACGTTTTCAAGAATTGAAGACCCAACTTGATGCTATACATACGAAACTGAAGTTGTAACTTAAATCTATTACCTACGCTTTTGTGCCGTATTGTATAGTGTAAGAGAACAACGAGTAAATTTATTAAGCAACGGCAGATGTTTACATTCATCTGCTTGAAAACTGTCCCCATTAAATGCTCATGAAAAATAAACTTTTCTTATTTCTAATCCTTTTGATCACGATTTTTTACGGTATATCGGGTTATCATTTTTTGACCGGTTGGCATCCGATTTTAATGATGATAATCGGTGTTTTTATCGGTCTCACTATAACGGTGATCGTTTACAGTCTAGTAAACTTCATGGGCAAACAACTTAAAAAAATACCCTCGAATTCTATTGTTGCCGTTATTAGCGCAAGTATTGGTTTTTTTATTTTAAAATCAATTGGTTTTGGCTGGCCTGTATTATTCTTCTGGGCCATAGCCGCCTTGGGTATATCAGGCTGTATTGCGCTATATTGGTTTCTAGGAAAAAAAAAGGTGTTGCCCGCCATAATCTTAGGAATATTGGTGGTGGCCGCTGGGGCTGCCCTTTTTGTAATGGGCAGTCAAGGTTCGGAACCTTTCGAACAAGAAGCACCCTACGCATTTTCTGAAAATTCCAATGCTCTGGCTAAAACGGTCCTACACGAAAATCCAACGGCAACAGGACCCTATCAAGTAAAGCAATTTACCTATGGAAGTGGTGATGATGTAAAACGAACAGAATACGCTAGCGGAATAACCTACAAAACCAATACCGTAAATGGTAAATGGCTAATACCCGAGTGGAAAGGCAAAAAGAAAAAATGGCGTGAGCGCTACTGGAGGTTCGGCCCAGAGAATTTTCCATTGAACGGAAGGGTGTACATGCCGGAAGGTGACGGTACATTTCCATTGGTGCTGATCGTACATGGCAACCATAGCATGATAGATTATTCAGATGATGGCTATGGATATCTCGGCAACTTATTGGCCAGTAGGGGTTTCATTACCGTGTCGATTGATGAAAATTTTTTGAACGGGCATTGGTCTGGAGATTTTAGAGGTAAAGAAATGCCAGCAAGGGCATGGTTATTACTAAAACACCTTGAACAATGGCGAAATTGGAATTCGGATAAAAATCATGAACTGGCCAACAAGGTTGATATAACCAACATTATGCTGGTTGGTCATTCAAGAGGTGGTGAGGCCGTGTCAATAGCGGCGGCATACAACGAACTGCCATATTTTCCTGATAATGCCAATGAGAAATTTGATTTTGATTTCGACATCAAAGGTGTTGTGGCGATAGCACCTACAGATTATAGATATCATCGACAAATCGCTTTGAAAAATTTGAATTTTTTAAGTATTCAAGGATCTTATGATTCTGATGAGGTCAGTTTTTGGGGTATGCGGGCCTATCGAAGATTAAAATTTACAGATTCGATTTCTAGATTTAAGTCAGGGGTATACATGCACCATGCCAATCATGGTCAATTTAATACCACCTGGGGCAAATCGGATTTCGGAGCACCCGCAAAATGGCTGTTGAATTTGGCTCCTTTACTTGAAGAACAGCAACAGCAAAAAGCGGCCAAGGTATTTATCAGTGCTTTTGCCGAAGCAACACTAAAGAATAATCAGGAATTTAGGGCCATTTTTAAGGATATTTCCATTGCCAACGAGTGGTTGCCAGTCGAGCACTATCTTACCCATTTTGAAGCATCGGAATTTAAGACTATTTGCGATTATGAAGAAGATATCAATATCAATACGGCAAGTGACAGTACTACATTACAAGCCAAAAATCTGGCACTATGGAGGGAGGAAAATTTAAGTGCGCGTGATGAAAATTCCCAAGAGAACAATGCCGTTGTATTGGGATGGGACAAAAAGGACGCTACCACCGTAAATACGATAGGATCTTATGAACTGCTACTATCACAAAGTCATAAATCCCTTTTTAAAAAAGAGTCCCAACTACAGTTTACCCTAGGCTCGGGAAATCATGAATGGCTGCAAATAGATTCGGAAGAAAAAGAAATCGAACGCAATGAAAAAAGGAAGGTGCCACAAATAGATTTCACCATTGAATTATCGGATGAGCAAGGCCAAACCGCTTCCCTTAAAATAAGCACCATCAAAGGAATTCCAAAGCCTTTAAAAACACGCTTTACCAAATTTAAATTTTTAGACAAAGAGATGATCGGTGAAGATTGGGAAGTACAGTTACAGACCTATCATTTTTCTTTAAAAGCCTTCGCCAAACAGAATGTCAATTTAAATATAGAAGATTTAAAAACCATTACATTCCTATTTGACCAAACCCCTTACGGGGTAATCGTTTTAGATGAAATAGGGGTTTCTCCGGAGTGAATAAAGTATGAATTATGACCTGCGTTTTTGATTCAACCTAAAAGGCTTGTTGGCAGCCATTTCATCTTTTTTGAGCATTGCTTCAGCCACTGGCTAAACCAATACTACAAAATGTATCATAATGTTTCGCATTACCTGCTTGCCAGGTGCAGCTTGAGCTTTGATTGTGTTATGAAACTTTGCTTTGCCAAACGTCAAAAAAAGTGAAGGCCTGAGAGATCTTTTCTTTTTTGAGCGGGTTGCAGTGCTGGTAAATTTTGCACTCCTCTTTCTTTTACCTACGTACCATAGCACCCAATAATCAAAAGATTCTCAATCTTTTGATTAAATAAGCTACTCACTCAAGATTTTGTGCTTAAAAGTGACATAAATTCTGACGGAATTATCATTCACAATGCTTTTGCCGAATAAAAAATCTTATTTGCACTCGAATCAAAAAACAAAATATCATGTTGAAAAAGTATCCTGCCCTAAAATGGACCTTGATTACCATCGTAGCTTTACTTCTTGTAATTGTTTCATTCGGCTTTTGGTTTAAAAGCCTACTTCCTCCACAGAATTTAGAAATTGAAACCACTTTGGTTGAAAACCTACCATATGTTTCAGAAAACGTTCAGCCTTTACGAGGTAAGATTTTGACAGTCGTCACAAGTACGAATACTATGGGCAATAGCGATAAAAGTACGGGTTATGAACTCACTGAACTGGCACGGGCTTATTATGTATTTCAAGCTAATGGTTTTGAGGTAGATGTAGCCAGTCCTTTGGGAGGTAAGCCACCTGTAGTGATTGATGATGAAGATATGGGAGCCTATGATTTCGCTTTTTTAAGCGATTCAATTGCACAATACAAAACAAGTCACACCATTCCCTTGGACAAAGTCGTCGGAGAGGACTATGAAGCGGTTTTTTTTGTCGGTGGTAAAGGAGCCATGTTCGATTTTCCAGAGAACAATACTATCCATGCAATTGTTCGAGATTATTATCAAACCAACAAAGTCATAGGTGCCGTTTGTCATGGGCCAGCAGCCTTAGTCAACGTAACTTTAGATAATGGACATTCACTTCTGAAAGATAAAGCGGTCAGTGCATTTACAAATGAGGAGGAATTATTACTTATTCCAGAGGCGAACTCGATTTTTCCTTTTCTTTTAGAAGATAAGCTAATTGCTCAGGGAGCAAGCTTTAACTCAGGTTCCATGTATTTAGATAAAATAAGTCATGACAAGAACTTGGTAACAGGTCAAAACCCTTGGTCCGTTTGGTCGGTAGCGGAAACCGTTATAAAACAATTGGGGTATGAGCCAAAATTTAGGGAAATTACTGCAGAAGAGAATGCTGTAAACATATTAATAGCCTACCACCAGCATGGTTCAAAAAAGGCAAAAGAACGCATTGAGAAGATGTTACAGGAAGAGAGAAAATCAATTGACCGACTTCTCATTGCTAAACATAGCATTATTGCAGCTATGAAGGGAGATGTTAGCGGTTTTTTTAATATCATAGGATTGGTTTCTTTTGTAAAAAAAATGGAAGCTTAGAAGTTAGATATAACTAAATTCGAAAAAACACTTTATTGGATTTTTCAGATATACTTCTTATATTAATTAGTAGCGCAGGACTCTTGCACGGTATTTTTTTTGCCGTCTACCTTACATTTTTCAGTAAAAAAAGAACCGTTTCTAATCTTATACTAGGCTTGATATTAGTTTTTATGGCCTTTCGAATTGGCAAATCCGTCATGCTATATTTTGGTGATGATTTAGAACCTTTATTTATTTTTGCAGGATTGTCTTTCCTACTGCTAATCGGACCATTATTGCGGTGGTATGTATTAACAATGACTACATCGGACTTTAACTTATCTAAAGCTAACTTCTTAGAATTAGCCCCTTTTTTTCTAATATTCGTCATGAGTTTTTTTATCAACACTGATTGGTTTGATGAAAACAACAATCAGGCTGTCGCATTATTCGCGAGTATAATTATTTTCACATACCTACATTTAGCTTTCTATATTTTTAAATCGGGCGGAACAGTACGGAAGATTATGAAAGCTCATCCAAAAACGCATCGAACAAAATCTCAGGCAGCACTTGTAAAATGGTTACAAACCCTTGTTATCGGTTTTATTATCATTTGGGTTTCGTATGTTTTAAATATCATAGAAGATACCATACCTTATATCATCGGACCAATCGTTTATTCCGTAGTTATTTATTATTTGAGCTATGAAGCTTTTAAATTGAAGTCCTCGAGTATAGATGGAGGAGTATTCGATACCAATGAAAATGAGCTACTATTTCAGCAAATAAATGAATTGGTTGGTCAGGAGAAACTATATCTCGACTCTGAAATTTCACTGGCGCAACTAAGCAAACACATTAAAAAAAGTACTCAAAAAACTTCGGAGATTATAAATCAATACGCCAAAAAAAACTTTAATGATTTTATAAACCACTATCGAATTCAAGAAGCAAAGCAACTCTTATTAGATGGAAATAGGAAACACTATACGATTTCTTCAATCGCTTTTGATATCGGTTTTAGCAGTTTATCCTCTTTTAATGCAGCTTTTAAAAAATTTGAAGGTACAACGCCATCTTCTTATAAAAAGAAAAACTCCACGTAAACAATCGGTTTCTAGGACATTTGAATTCTTCAAATTATCAATAACTTATCGCTACCCGCCTGAATGTACTATAATGTATAATGCCTTGCATTATGACACTTTGCTCTGGTAAAGCAAAGTTATACTTCCCAGACCACAGATGCCCATGGAGTAAAATTTGATATGCCCATGATGCGACCAAAAATAATGGACAAGCTTGCAGGAATTGTTAAAGACGCTTTTATTTACCATTGCTTTAAAAGGCGGGTGGTTTTTTCCACACGGAATCACTACCTTGGTTCTGACAGTTTTCAATTACATATTTAAATAAATGACTCGGACTTCCTTAGTAATCGCGCTGCTTGCACTACTCATAAGCCTCTCTTGTAAGACGGAAAAGAAAAAGAAATTTCAAGTAGTACGTTCCAAAGAACTGGCCATTAAAAACAAGGTTCACAATCAATTGCTCGATATAGAAAAAGAGCAGGGTTGGCAGTTGCTTTTTGATGGTAAAACCCTAAATGGATGGCATCTGTACAACAATGCTGACTCCACCCGCTTATCAGCTTGGGAGGTTCGAAAAGGCACGCTATTTTGCAATGCTACCGACGAAACCAAAGTTTTTGGGGACTTGGTGACCGATGCAGCATTTGAAAACTACGAGCTGGTATTCGATTGGCAAATGGCACTCAGAGGAAACGGGGGTGTTTTTATCAATGTACAAGAAACCCCGGAATATGAGGCTACTTATAACACGGGTCCCGAATACCAACTTTTGGAGCCCGAACATATGGATACCAAAACACCTTTGAAGCGACCCGGTTGTCTGTGGGGACTATCACCTCAATTAAATACGGTTGAAGCCAAACCTGTCGGACAATGGAATACGACCCGGATTATTCAAAAAGAGGGGAAAATTCAATTCTACCTCAATGGTACACTGACGGCAGAAGAAGATTTCATGTCACGAGATTGGGGAACTAAAATTGCGAACTCCCGTTTTAAGGACGCCCCTGGTTTCGGAAAGGCGACCCAAGGCAAGATTGCGCTACAGAACTGGTACTTTGAGTCTTGGTTTCGCAATATGAAAATCCGTGAGCTCTAGCAAAATGATAGAATACCTACAATAGCCTGTCAATGCTATCTTCTTGGAATAAAAGGAGGATCAAAATAAAATAAAGACCCGTCCATTTACGATAGTTTAATTACCCTGTTGTACGTTTAAATCGATTCTGAGCTCTTAAGGAATATATTACATCACAGGTCATTTCCTGTCTCTTTTTGTATTGATATTTAACAATAAAAAAGATATTTTTATTAGCTAAAGAACCAACTGTATGAAAAATGCCCGCTACTCACTATTGTTACTACTTACAGTATCCAGTTTTTGTTTTGGACAAAAGAAAAAGGCCGTCACGGCAATCCAACCCCATTTATATGAATCTATGGAATACCGAAATATCGGTCCGTTTCGTGGCGGGCGTTCCACTACAGTGACAGGAATACCTGATGATATTTTTACCTATTATATGGGCGCTACCGGTGGCGGTGTTTGGAAAACAACAGATGGTGGAAATACTTGGAACAACATTTCAGATGGCTATTTCAATACTACCGGAATTGGTGATATCACACCAGCGCCATCCAATCCTAATATTATATATGTGGGTACGGGGGAATCTCCTGTTCGTGGTGTAAAGACCTCTCATGGTGACGGACTATATAAATCCACCGATGCTGGAAAAACCTGGAAACACATGGGACTAGAAAAAACGCGCCATATTAGTGACGTTTATGTGCATCCAGAAAATCCAGATAAAGTATATGTAGCAGGGCAGGGAAATCCTTGGGGACCGAATCAAGAACGAGGCCTCTATCTTTCGGAAGACGGGGGAGTTTCTTTTAAGAAAATCCTTTATATAAATGAAAATTCAGGAATTGTAGATCTGACCGTTGATCCTAACAATCCTGATTTTATGATGGTGGCCTCTTGGGAATTTTGGCGTAAACCGTGGGTGGTTCATAATGGTGGCCCCGGTTGCCGTATTTATAAAACTACGGACGGCGGTAAGAACTGGAAGGAGATCAATAAAGGACTTCCGAAGTTAAAAGGCAAAATGGGCGTTTCTATTTCTCCCGCCAATCCTAATATCGTTTACATTGCCATTGATGCTGAAGGTGATAAGGCAGGTGTATATCGTTCTGAAGATGCTGGAGAAAGTTTTACCCAAATGACAAATGATGCCACTACCTATGCTCGTTCGTGGTACTATATGCATATCATAACGGATCCAAATGATGAAGATGAAGTATGGGTCATGAATAGTTTGGCCATGAAATCGATAGATGGTGGTAAAACATTTAAAGGTATAAAAGGCAGTCATGTCGATCATCATGACTTATGGATCAATCCAAACAATAGTGACATTATGATTAATGCCAATGATGGCGGTGGGTCAGTGACCTTTAATGGTGGCGAAACATGGTCAAGCATGTACAATCAACCCACGGGTCAATTTTACCGATTGCTGACCGATAATGGGTATCCGTATCGGATCTACTCAGGGCAACAAGACAACAGCACCATCGCCATTGATAACGAGGTGGTCGATAATGGCATTGGAGAAATGCATTGGGATGTGATGCGTGCAGGAGAATCTTCAACCGTGGCGCTCGATCCTAACAATCCGCGCTATGTATATTCCACCTATTTTGCCAGTAATTTTGTAGAGTGGG
>CAZTLZ010000074.1:0-16386 GCA_964614665.1 uncultured Maribacter sp. | reverse complement strand
TTTTCAGTCCTTTTATTCATGGCTCTCTTGAACATTTATACAACAATACTATTCCATTGGCCATGTTAACGGCTTCGCTTTTCTATTTCTATAGAAAAGTGGCCCTAAGGGCTTTGCTATTCGGAATTCTGTTTTCAGGGGTGATAACTTGGCTTATCGGAAGACCATCATATCATATAGGGGCAAGTGGGGTCATCTATTTTTTAGCCAGTTTTATTTTCTTTAAAGGAATTCTTACAAAGTACTACCGTTTGGTGGCTCTATCATTGATGGTGGTCTTTATTTATGGAAGTTTGCTTTGGTACATCTTTCCCATCAAGGATGGTATTTCTTGGGAAGGTCATTTAGGAGGCTTCATAATGGGGTGGGTTTTAGCCTATTTCCTAAAATCACCCGTGCCTTCTGCAAAAAAATTCGCATGGGAACATGATGACTATAATGAAGAGGAAGACGAGTTTCTAAAACATTTTGACGAAAATGGAAACTTTATTGAGACTCGTGAAGAACCTAGCCTAGAAGATATAGAAGATAGAGATTCTGTTAAAATTACATATCGGTACAAAGAAAACTCCCAAGAGTAGGTTGGGTACCCTTAATTTGTTGTGCGCTGTCTGACCACTTCATACAAAAAGACTGCACAAGCCACTGATACATTTAATGATTCAATCTCTCCAAGCAATGGAAGCTTGGCGGTTTCATCAGCAGCCTTTAAGATGGATGGGGATATACCTCTATCTTCCGAGCCCATGACAATGGCTATTGGTTGTTTAAATGAAACATCGTAAATCGTTTTTTTTGTTTTTTCCGTAGCAGCAATAACTTGAATTCCAGATGCTTGTAAGTAAAACACAGCATCCTTAATATGGTCGACTTTAGCTATAGGTATTTTGAACGCTGCGCCTGCAGAGGTTTTTATGGTATCAGCTGTTACGGGGGCGGCTCCTTTTTTCTGTATAATGATACCGTCAACTCCAGTACATTCTGAGGTGCGAATGATGGCTCCAAAATTACGTACATCCGATAATTGATCCAGCAAAAGAAAAAGTGGTGTTTTCTTGCTCTCCAAAACACTTTCGACTAAGCTTTCCATTTCATGGAATGTAATGGGCGAGATATTGGCCACAATACCCTGGTGGTTATTTTTAGTCAATCGGTTGAGCTTTTCTACGGGGACATATGAAGTGTTGATTTGATTCTTTCTAAGAATACCTTCAAGCTCTTTGAATAAGTCACCTTTTAGGCCTCTTTGAATAAAAACCTTATCAATGGGTTCGTTCGCATTGATAGCTTCTATAACCGCACGTATGCCATAAATTTGAGTGGATTTTTGCATGGCTCAAAGGTAGTTAAACGAATTGAACGGGTGTTGGAAGTAAGACTAAACTAATTTTGGTACTGGGAATATACCCTAGAGACTATAGCGTCTATATCTAAGAACGTTAATGGGGGAAGACTATTAGTACAAAATTGCTTTTATTAGGCCAGAACAATCAGGTCGATTTATAGTTTTCCTTATTGTTTTGATTGGAAACACCTCTTATTTCTCATTTAAAAAATCCAAAATCTTGAAAACACTATATTCGTCTTTGATTCTGATGTTGTTTGTTTTAATGAATTTTTTGACACTTTCTCTTTTATCCTGAGGTAATAATTTCAGTATTTTTCTTTTGGATAGTTGGAGTTCATTAATCTTGTTGACTCCTTCAATTTCCAAGTAATACTCGTAAAACGGGGTGAAACGTGCAGGGATGGGCTTCGTAAATGAATTCGGCGGTTTTTGACTCGGTGTATATTTTATGTCCGTTCTTTTATATAAAGAATACTTGCCATCTCGCAATTTTGTCAAGTATCCGTTTTGGGTGAGACTTTTTTTATCAATAAAAGTTTTAAAGGATATTGTATTTCCATTTGAAGAAATTAAACGAATTTCCTTGTCACGATTCAAGGTGTTCAATTGTGCCCCCGGCAAGTTAACTTTGGTGATTTCAATTTCCTCATAGTAGGCATTGTAGCGGTAATAGATATCGCCCTCGTAGTCATCACCATAATATAACTTTCCCTTCTCAAATTTATCTGTGGTGTATGCCGAACCTTGTATTCCATATCGTTCATCAGATGTTTTCCTATCTCTATCGGCAATGGGCCCTAATAAATACGCGATTTGAGCATTTGAACCTGAATTTGATCCGGACTGGTTCATTGTAATTTGACCCGATGTTTGGGCCAAGGAGAAATTCATGCCACAAATTAAAATCAAAACTTTAAAAATTAGTTTCATATCAAAACGTTTGAATAGATAATATGCTCACGATAATACGTGGCTAATAAATTGATGAAAATGAGTTTTTCTTTTTGAGATAGGTAGTTGTAGAATCAAAATTGTTATTTGTAAGAATAAATAAGTAGAGAATAAAGTTATAAAAAATAGTACAAGGTGTATCCTAAAATGATCATTAAATTCCCAGGTCTTTGGCTAAGTCAGAGTTCTTATCAAAGTGATATCCTCTCCAGAAAAAACCATTTCCTCTGAAACGCCAAACAACCTGCCCTTCTTCCGTAACTTCCCAATAGCCGCGATCCCCTTCGGTTATCAATCTATTTCCATTGGGCAGTTTCACGGCACCAGAAACTTTTGGAGAGAACAAAGAATCGTTCGTAAAACTCCAGAGCACCCTGGGTTCGTTGTCGGTATTTGGTTGTAGTTCAAATGAGTTCGGTAACTCAAGCTCGTACACGGTTGACCTACCTACACTAAAGCCGTTTGAAAAAATCAATATTTTCCCCTCGTCTTCACCAGTCAAGAGGTTAGGGTAGTGGTTATGGTCAAAGCGAACCGTACCAGTTTGGTTGTTATAGGCTTTAGGATTTCCGAATCGATACAAAAGGTCTCCACCTTTGTCATGGTTTCCACCGGTATTTGAAGCAGCTTCTTCCGTAGTGGTACTATGATCGATAACCCAAACCTCACTGAAGAAGTTTGCACTTAAAAAAATCAAGTCATTTTTACTATCGTACGAGAGGCCATTGGCATGCATGATATCACCTTTTTCATCGGTAATATAATTTATATTAATTAGTTGAGGGTTATTGGCAATTACGCCAAAATTTGACTTGGTCTCATCATGGTCTTGAATTAAATGATCCCATGCCCTCCATTCCCAAACAATCTCATCGGTATCCGGGTTTACCTCCAGAATCCCATCGGGAAAAACATCTACTTCTAAGTTATAGCCAGCAGTAATAGCTTCCTCCTCTGTTTTACGTTCCCATATTTGGAAAATGATATTGCCATTTGGTAATAGTTCCGCATCATGATGTGCAATATAATCTTCAGACGAATATTCATAACTCCATACTACGCTTCCATCATTTTCCAACAGCTGTACCAGACCACCAAAACCCCCTATTTTGATAATTGGGTCATCAACCTCAAGCATGGCCAATAGTCTTCCATCCGGCAATAGTTGAACATCATTGCCAATTCGCCTGTCATTAAGTTCGAAGTTATAGAGCTTTTTGGATCTTTTATCCATTAGATAAGCACTGTTGCTGGTTGCATCATTGACCAGTATAAAGTTGTCATCAACTTTGGCTTCATCAAAGAATTCTGAGATTCCCAATTCGCTTTCTATTACAGTAACGGGGTTTCCCAAGTCAATATTATCCATTACTTCCTCTTCTTTTTCCTCCTCGTTTTCTTGTTCTTTTGAATTTTCATCAAGATTCGCAGAAGGAAGTTCGTCAGAACAAGAAGAGCATAAAAATACCAGTGAACAACAGAAAACAGCAATGAATTTAATATGAAGTTTCATTAAATTTATTTTGGATGACTTGATCATTGACATATTATAATAGGTCGTAGAAAAAAGATTTTTCATACGAGAAAAAAGATATATAATAAAAAACTGTTTACTTTTTTATGAGTAAACAGTTATTTATTATAATAGTATAGATTTCTTGATTACTTATTCAAAAATTCAAAAACCTTGATAAGGTCGGCCTCATCTTTTAAGTTTAGCTTGTTATCCTTCAAGAATTGCTTCGCCTCTTCTTTTTTGACTCCATCCAAAAGCTTCAAGAGTTTGCCTTTTTTTGGAAGTACTTCATCCATTCTGCTGACCCCTGCTTTCTGCATATAGTATTCAGTAAATTTTGAAAATCGTGCAGGGATGGCTTTTACAAAGGAGTTTTGAGAAGCGGTTGCTGCGGTATATTTTACATGAATTCTTTTGTATAAATCAAACTTTTCACCAGCTACGAGCTCAGTTAAATAACCATTGGTTGTTCTTTTTTTGGAAGTTACAAAGGTTTTGAAGCTCATCTTCTTACCGTTAGGGCGAATATTAAGCTCCTTATCTCTGGCAAGACTTTGAATGGTTTCTCCTTCTACGGCAGCTTTCATGATTTCTATCTCCTCATTTAGAGCATTATAGCGATAAAAAATATTGCCAACCTTTTCCTCTTTATAATAAAGTGGTGTAGGAGAGAACGAATTAGAAGTATAGGGAGATCCCTGAATATTTTCATCATCAAGAAAATCTTTTTCAGAATATTTTTCGGAAATAGATCCAGCTGTATAGTTATACATTGCATCTGTCACTCCGCCGTCACCTCTAGAAGTGTTATAGGTGGCCAGTTGTCCTGTAGTTTGTGCATTCATTGTCACTACAGCGAACAAAGTAGATGCGAGGATTAAAGACTTTTTCATATTAGAACTTATTTTTAAGTTCACAAGATAATTAATTTATAGATGCACCGCTAAATATTAGCCGTTTTAACTACATTTTTGGATAAAAGGTAGAAATCTTGGATTCGATGTGTAATAACCATAATTTTTTACACAATGAAATACTATTCCAATAGTATCTTAGGCCTATTACAAGTATTTATTAGATAGCTTGATTAATCTTGTAGAATGCAAAAAGTCGTCAACTTTGAGTAGCACGAAATAACTTGTAATATATTATATTTTGTTTTACAAGAAGAGTGAAGACTTTTAAAACAATAGAACCATAAATGTACAAAAACTGATTACTGTTAGTCAGGTAAACAGTTTTCCTATCTCGTAATGGAACTTCTGATTACTTGTTCAAAAATTCAAAAACTTTGATCATATCGCCCTCATTTTTTAAATTGATATTGCCGTCTTTTAAAAACTGTTTTACGGCTTCTTTTTTTGAGCTAGGCAAAAGCTTTAAAAATTTTGTTTTTTTTGGAAGAATTTCATCAATTCTGCTAGCCCCCTTTTTTTGTACATAAAACTCGGTAAACTTGGTAAACCTTGCAGGAGTAGCTTTGGCAAATGTGTTTTGAGGAGCTGTGGCTTCTGTAAACTTGACATGTATTCTTTTGTATAAATCGTAGTCCTCACCTTTAACCAGTTCGGTTAGATAACCATTGGTGGTTCTATTTGAAGAAGTGATAAAGGTTTTGAAACTCATTTTTTTACCATTGGGACGAATGTTAAGTTCTTTATCTTTAGCTAAACTTTGAATCCTTTCACCCTCTGCATTGGTTTTCATTATTTCAACTTCTTCATTCAATGCATTGTATCTATAGAAAACATTTCCAACCACCTCATCTTTATAGTATAAGGAGATAGGGGAAAAGGAATTTGAAGTATATGGAGAACCCTGAATATTTTGACCATATATCGTCGTATTTTCTGATTTTTTTTCCGAAAAATTTCCATCTGCGTAATTTAATAAGGCATCTGTAACCCCTCCATCAGCGCTAAAGGAGTTGTAGGTTGCCATTTGACCCGTTGTTTGGGCATTTAAGAAACCTACGCCAAGGACTGCGCATAAAATAGATGTAAACTTGTGCATAATTTGATATTTTAGATTCATAACCTGTCAGAATATACAGTTTTTTATTCTATTTCAGAAATTTTTACCATTGTTAAGGCTAAAATTCTAATAGCCTAGAAAATTTGGGTAGGTATTTTTCTGTGATGTCAACCGTTATTTAAGGGGGGCTCAAACGTGCCTGAATAAAGGTAAAAGTACGCTGTCAGTTCTTTTTGTAGAATAAGATTTTGCCATTGTTTTGTGTTGCCATTAAGCTAGTTGCTTTCGCAGTCTTCAATATCAATAGGTCTTTAATGTTTCCATTCAGCACTATTCCTGAAGTACGTGGCTGCAAAGAATGATACCCATTTTTACCGTTTGAAAGCAGTACCAAACCAGAGAGTGCATCTAATCGAGGGGTCTCAACTTCGGTTTCGTAGATATTCCCACCTAGAATAGCATCTTCAAAACCATCGTTGTTTAAATCTACAAAAACACTCTTCATAATAGGGAATAGTTGGGCGCCGTCTGGTAAGTATGTATACTTGAATTTACCATTACCCATATTTGTCAGTAAAATGGATTTAAACTCATTTACTTCAGCTGAATAGCCAGTTTTAAGTTTTTCACCATAGATATCAACAAGATTTGCATTGGCAAAATCTGAATAGGTTTCGAATTTTTTTTGAATGAAGGGCATTTGTTGAGAAGAACATTCAAGCCCTCTTACCGGTACGTATGCTCCCTGATATTGTTTGCTCAATACAATATCTTGCGTACCATTTTCATCAAAATCATTAGCAAATACCATGAATGGCTTTTCAAGACTTGCATCAAATTTGATGTTCTTACCTACATTTCCTACTATATAATCTGGTAATCCATCATCATTGATGTCCGTTTCACTAACAGAAAACCACCAACCCTTTAGGGCCGTTATTTCCTTGTTTATTTCAGATAAACTTTCAAAAACTCCTTTATTATTTCTAAATAGACCAATACCTGTCCATTCGCCAACTGCTATAAAATCTTCCCACCCATCATTGTCGAAATCAGTGCTGATTACTTTGTTGATTATGCCAAATTCATTAAATCCAGGGGCTATTTTTTCGGTTACATCGATAAAGTTGTGGCCCACATTTTCATAAATGGTAGAGGTGGTGGGACTGGGATATTTTTGAGGAATGGTTCGATTTCCAACAATAATGTCTTGATCGCCATCATTGTCGAAATCTAAGGAGGTCACTGTCTTTCCACTTTTTGGGAATTTGTTGAGTGCTTCACTTTTAAAACGTTCTAGGTTACCCTTTCCGTCATTTATATATAACCTATCAGCGTACAATGAGGAATGCTGTGGAAACTCATTGCCACCACTAACTACATACAGGTCTTGATCACCATCATTGTCCCAATCTAAAATGAGCGACTCCATGTCTTCATAGTTCTTGTCTTCAAAGAGAGCTGGCTGTTTTTGCATTTTGAATTTACCACGGGTGTTTTGAATGTATACAGCTCCAGATTGACCTGAAGCACCTCCCACGTAAAAGTCCGTAAGTTGGTCACCATTTAAATCACCTTTTGACAGAAAAGGACCGAGATTTGACTGTTTGTAAGGAAGAAGAATTTCCGTATCGAAATCGTCATATGGATTCTCGTTATGAACGAAATCTATGCCGCTCGTGGAGCTATTCTCATTACTAAAAAGTAATCTCCCACGCTGATTCTTTCTTATTGGAGTAATGGCATCCTTTTCATTGAAAGTGAGCGTAGAATTAGTTGGTACTTTGTATCTGTTTTCAACTGCTCCATTTGGCCATGTCACTGTCACTGTATCAATCAGTTTGACATCATCCAACCCAAAATGGGCAATATTCTGCTGCGAAGAACGATAGCCGCGAACCCTTCTGTTTTCTATTAGTTGCTGATTGTTATTATAGCTTATCCTAACTTTTGCATATGATTCTGATAGTTTTCCGATGGTATTTACCTTCAAATAATTGCCACCATCAACTTCCATGGTCATATTTTTATAGAGAAAACAATTCTCGTCAAGATTATTGACTACTAGGTCTAAATCACCATCATTATCTAGGTCGCCGGTAGCGGAGCCGTTACTAAAAGAAAATTGATTTAGTCCCCATTTTGATGCTTTTTCCTCAAAATTTGTAAGTCCCTTGTTTTCGAATAGTATATTAGGAAGTTTTTCAGAGGGGATTTCACCGTACAAACGTTTCTTCACCTCTAGAGGTACGTTGTTCTTGTATTTCATCTTAGCAGCAAATACTTTTTTCTGTAAATCATTGTCAAGGGCATATCGTCTATAGCCATTGGTGATGTAAACGTCCTTGTCCTGATCATGGTCAAAGTCATTCATTAATACGGACCAGCTCCAATCCGTATTGGCCATTTTGGTTGCTTGGGATATATTGGAGAATTTGTTGAGACCGGTATTCAACTGCAATGAATTATACATATATTGATGGTGAAAACCTGCTTTGTTCACTAAATAGTCAAAACGTTTGGTGTTCATGGAGGCCATTAACGTTTTAGACCGTACATGGTCGTTTGCGGCCATGTCAAGAACGAATATGTCTTGTAGACCATCATTGTTAATATCTGCGATGTCCATACCCATACCATAGAAGGAAATATGATTGGTAAATTCTTTGATTTGATCGGAAAAGGTTCCGTCTTGGTTGTTAATAAATAGGGCATCGGGAATATAGTAGTCACTTGCAACGTAGAAGTCTAGCCATCCATCATCATTTATGTCAGACACTGATAACCCCAAACCGAAAATAGGTCTTTGGATACCTGAAGGTTTGGTTTGGTCAACGAATTTGCCATTGTCATTTCTATAAAAGTGAGATGAGTTGAAGTATTGGTTTTCTTCACTTGAATCAACGAGTTTGTAAAGGTTGATGGGGTCAATACCATATAATTCATTTTCATTCATTACAATGCAGTCCAAATCACCATCTTTGTCATAATCAAAAAAGGCAGATTGCGTACTAATTCCCATATCCGACAATCCGAAGTCATCAGCACTTTCTTTGAAGGTTTCGTTTTTTTGATTGATAAAGAGCAAATTTTTCCTTTCGTCCCTTGTTTTAGGCCCACCCTGTGAGATGTAGATATCCATCCAACCGTCATTGTTGATGTCGACGAATGTTATGCCATTAGACCAATTTTTACCTTCATTTATTCGAGCCTTTTCGGAAATGTCTTCAAAAACGAACCCACCTTTGTTAAGAAACAATTTATTTGGAACCTGGTTTCCACAGAAGAAAATATCTAGCAATCCATCATTATTTATATCTTCAACTCCTACACCTGCCCCGTTATAAAAATAATCGTAGTTAAAGAGGTTTTCGATTGTTGCTATGTTTTCTTGCAGATTATTTTGAAAAAAAAGATTAGAAGAATCGGAGGCTATTTTTCGAAAGATTTTCTGTTGGTTTGGTGTTATCTTGTTACCCGTCTGATTCTGTTTAGCTGATTCTTCACAATTCATCAACAGCAAAGCGATAGATGATATGGCTAGTAAGTTTTTGAAAGAAAACCACATATAATATAATTGTTTTGTAGGCCTCATAAAGGTTAGCTTTTTTATCAGACCAATTTAAATAAATTAAAGGAAGTTAATAACAAAATAAAAGGCCCAAATGTACATTTGGGCCTTTACTATTTTGAAGAGAATCTTCTTATAAATTATTCGGACAGTAGTCAAGTAGTTCTATACCAGCTGGGGGGCTTGGTTCAGCGCTAGCAACTTCATTTCCGTTTGCAGATCTTATTTGATATGAAATCTCAACATCCCATGGTCCTGAAACGAACATAATTGAAATAACTTCAGCTCCGTCCGGAACAGTTACGGTTTCTGTAGCTGCACTTCCGTCAGGTATGGTAACTTCGGTGGCGACACCATCAATAACAACATTGAGGTAAGCACCGTTCCATCCATCACCGTAAGAATCTTGCAGATCAAAAGTCCAATCTCCAGGAGTAGGAGTTGAAGGGGCACAAACTACGTTCACATTATATAAGAAAGGAGAACTATAGAATGAACCAGTAATAGTACCTGAATTGTTAGCGGCTGAAAACCTTCTGCCATCAGTAAGCACCAATTCAAATCTAACGGTAAAGTTATCACCACCAGCTAAATCAGCATCGGAAAGACCGACCGCAGACTGCATCGCCTGACCAGTTATACTGTAGTCGATTCTTGGTAGACCAAACTCATCTTTTTCAAATGCAGAAGCGTCAAGGGTTTCAGTCAACACTTCGGCTTTGTCGTTAGCTCCATCCGATGTATTATCAGAATAACCTACGTATACTTCCACAGCTGAAAGTAGCTCACCCCCTTCTTGATCCTGCTCTTGCAGTATAACACCGAAATTCTCACCGTCATTGATGGTGTTGGTAGCCGAGTTGATGGCTACTTGATTTGATGTTACTTCGAAGCCTCTTAGAACTGCTCCGCGCTCTTCATTCGCTCTAATTTCGTCAAAGACTTTGTCAGCCTCTGCACATGCCGAGAACAAAATAGCAATTCCGGCTAAGAGTATTGAAATTCGTGTGTTAAAATACTTTTTCATTTTATTATTTTTTTAGTTAGATGCTGGAAATGCAGGCCCTGCGGGATTGGTATCCCAGAAGACTTGTGTAGACAAATCTGTTTTTTGTGTCAAGCCAGGGTTGTTGATAACCTCATTTTGAGGGAACAAGAACGTACGTGGAAAAGCTCCCGGATCTGGCTCCCAGTTCGGTGAAAGCGTAGTTGGAAATCCAGTCTTTCTGTAATAGTTGTAAGACTCCGTAGCTCCTCCATATAATGTAGCCCAAAATTGCTCAGCGAATACATTCTCTTTGTCGTCACCGGTAGCCGAATTGAACTCGGCAACAATTCCATCTATATAAGCCGTAACCGCAGCTTCATCTGGAGCTGTGGATAAATCAGCATTGCTATCCAATGCTCCAAAAGACTGGACTTTAGCAATCGACTTCTCCAAGCCAGCTTGAAGGAAACCTGCCTTCGCAGCGTCGTCGGCAGCCATGGCACCTCTCCAAAAATCAACATATGAAGCTAGCATGATAGGCTCGATACCGGCACCTCCGCCTCCAAATCCAAGACCTACAACACCAAAACCTTGATCGTCAAAACGTCCTCCAGCGGGATAAACACCGGGAGCAGCGGTTCTAAAGTTATCCGGTGGGCCACCTTCATCGTTACCATGAGATCTACCCCAGTAGCCTTCAGGAACTGAACAATATATGAACCCGTCATAATGTGGTGGCGGTACAACTAAAGAACAAACTAATTCTTCCTCGTTCGGGTCTGCATCAGCACCAGGTGTTGCGTCTACCTGACGATAGAAATAGTAGAACCTTCTTGGGTCATCATTAACGAGCATTTGATTCATTAACCAATTCGAGCGATATTCCTCATTGTTACCAGAAGGCGTATAACCATCTATGTAATCGGGATGCCTATTATCAGGCTGTAAAGAACTAGTACCATAGCCCAACTGAAAATCATCTTCAGTATCAGAGATGAAATTATCACCGGCGACTACTGCATCAAATGCCGCACTATCACCAGTTAGAAAGTAAGTTCTTAACCGTAATGTATTGATAAGTTTCACCCATTTCGCAGCATCTTCATTATAGAACAAATCCGTTGCACCCTGTGAGGGTGGATCGGCCGACAAAAGCGCTTCTGCTTCGGTTAACAGACCTAGAGCAGCTGCATAAACCTCAGCACCACTATCTAGGGCAGGTGCCGGAAATTCCACCGCATTACCTGCTTGAGAAAAGGCTGCCTCACCCACGAAATCAACCAATTGAAAAAGGGAGTGTGCGTAAAGTACCTTACCTACACCGACATGGAACGAATAATCAGTATCTGAACTCTCATTAATACTCTCTATGGCTTGTAGGTTGGTCAAAATACCCACATCGGAAGTGAACTCTCCGGTTAAATTGAATTCAGAGCTATATACCCTTGACCAAACATTGTTCAAGGTATTTCCTGGCAAGCCAGCAAAGTAATCACGATTGTTAAAATAGCCTATTCTAGTCAAGCCATCGGCAATATCGTGTAGTGTTTGCTGATTTGTATTATACGCCAGTTGAATAGAATTCAACAATAGGTTGGGGTCGGCCTGATCGGCTGCCAGGTCATTCGGACTTACGCGTAAGTCCAATTCCGTAGTTTCACAGGCTGTGAATAAGACGCCTGTAAAAAGGAAAAGCGAAAAAAGTTTTATATAATTTCTCATAGTATCTAAATCATTAACAATTATTATTAGAACGAAGCTCTGATGCTAAATCCATATCTTCTAGAACTAGGTCCATTGATAAAGTCAAATCCTCGACCGTTACCAATACCAACACCCGCAACGTTAGGGTCAAAATTAGCACCGTCAGGTGTGTTGTAAGCATCATACCAAAGGTTGAAACCTTGAGCAGTTATGGTTATAGAACCAAAAGGTGTTTTTTCCAAAGCTTTAGCCGGGAAAGTATACCCTAAGGAAACTTCTTGTAAACGAACAACGGATGCATCATAAATTCTAGTTTCCGTTGGTCCAAATAATAAATTATTGAAGAAGTATGTAGAGTTGTTGATTTGCGTTGTATTCACACTACCATCAGCCTTAACTCCTGGAAGAATGTAGGTGTTCTCACGGTCTTGTGTTTCAACTATCAAACCACGACCTAAAAGCGTTGCAACCGTACTAGATAGTATATCGCCACCTTTAGTATGTCCGATTTGGAAACCGAGATTCCAATTCTTATAGCGTAAAGTATTGATGAAGTTCATTGTGTAGTCAGGAACAGCATCACCAATAATAGGAACATTGCCATCAGCATCTTGCTCTACTTCGATATAATCACCTGCAGCATTAACCAAGAAATTACCATTATCATCTCTTTGAATAGCGGTACCTACGATAGTACCTAATGATTCGCCTTTGATGGCTGCGTTCGAACCTCTGAAAAGGGCTCCATTAACCGCGGGCGATAATGACCCGGCATAGGCGATAAAATCTTGCTCTTGTTCCGTAACGATTTCGTCATTAGCGAAGAAATTTACTCTTGAATTCCAAGAGAAGTTCTCTCCTTTGAAAAAGTCGATACCTAAATCAGCTTCATAACCCGTGTTCTGAATTTCTCCAATGTTACTTCGAGTCTCAGCGAAACCTGTAGATGGAGATAATGGTTCACGTACTATTAAGTCATTAGTAGTTCTCTTAAAATAGGTAAAGTCAAGCGAAACACGATTTTTCAAAAACTTGGATTCAAAACCAAACTCAAGCTCTTCCAATAATTCAGGTTTTAAATCAGGATTTGCTTTTACGTTCGCGATTTGATTCGTTGTAACCGGCCCACCATCAAACGGGTCAGTAAAACGTATGATTTCTTGTTCTGTAACATTTATCGTTGGATAACCTGTCGGGAAAGTTGCAGAAGTACCATAACTCGCACGCAATTTCAAGAAGTTAAGTCCATTCTCCGATTTAATCCCATTGAAGGCATTTGTTGGAAGGAAAGATAAACTTACCCCAGGATATGTCTTACTATTGTTCTCCGTCGTAAGGTTCGATACCCAGTCAGTACGAGCAGAAATGTTCAAGAAAAGATAGTCATCGTAATCCAAAGTTGTTTGACCTAACAAACCAACAATGTTTCTTTTTTGAGAAAATTGAATCGAAGACTGGTTCTCATAGTTAAAATGTCTTTTAATACCATAAACGATTTGACCGGTACTTCTAACACCTTGTTGGTCAAAGAAATCTTGACGCGATGTTGCACCTGCCACAAAAGATAATCCCAACTTCTCAGAAATATCATAATTTCCATTTAGGGAAACAAAATGATCCCATATAGTATTGTTGTTGTCATATGTTTCTAAGAAACCAAAAATGGCATCTGTAAATCGAATACCTCCTTTGTTAGAGCCATTAATGTTACGCTCATTATAGAAGTCCAAACCACTTCTCCAATTCAAGCTTAGATTTTCACTTAGCTCATAGGCCAAAGACAAATTCCAGTTGAACCTATTTGTAAGTTGTTGGTAAGTAACGTTTTTGGCTGTCCATCGTGGGTTGATGATATCATTACCATTACGGTAGTAAATACTTCCACCAGTTACCGGGTCTTCAAAAGGAAGTCCAAGCAAATCAACACTACGAGGCGTAAACAGAATGTTACCATAAACAGAAAGACCATCAGTACCATTACCCCTACTTGAGGCAATTGGTGGTGTTCTATAATCCGTTTTAGCGTAGTTCATTGTACCAGTGACGGTGAATTTGTTTGATAATTGTGAACGTCCACCTAAAGAAACGTTTGCTCTTTTAAGCGAGTTACCCGGTGTAAATCCGACATCATTTAAATACCCTATGTTGGCATTGAATGAAGTTTTACCATCTTCAGTTGCCCCTGAAATATTTAAGTTAGTATTGGTAACATGACCGGGGCTCAAGAACTCTTCTACAGAATCGTAAGGTTTCCAATCATAACGTTGGTTGGCGAATTGTTGTGCCAAAGGACTAGTACCTGTACTTGGTCCGTCAGGGTTTAAGAATGCAGAGTTTGCATAAGGGTGAAGCAGCGTTCCATTGTCATCGATTGCTGTTTGTCTTCCCCATCCAGAAACACCGGCTCTGTCAAAACTTGGCCCCCAGTTACTGAAGAACCAACCGAATGCTTGGTCAAAACCATTACCGTATTTATCTTGGTAGTCAGGCAAAGAAGCATATTCGTTAGCAAAGTAAGATTGGGTTACCGTGATTTCAGTTTTCTTTGGACCAGCAGTCGCCGCTCCTGCTTTCGTGGTAACTAAAATAACACCATTTTTACCCTGTGTTCCATAAAGTGTTGCTGCAGCTAGACCTTTTAAAACTTCAACACTTGCGATGTTGTTAGGGTCTAAATCCAAGAAACGTGAACCTGCCGTAGCTCCGTTAACAAAATTTCCTTCATCACCATTGGTAGCCGCGTTGGTATCGTTACTAAAAGGAATACCATCAACGATAAACAAAGCTTGATTACTACCACTAAAGGAACTTAAACCTCTAATAGTAACACTGGTACCAGAACCAGAGGCACCACCTGCAGATGTAATCTGTACACCAGAGGCCTTACCTGATAGAACACGAGCGACATCACCGTCAGCTCTTCCTTCAAGCTCATCCGAGCCAACTGAGGAAACGGCGAAACCAAGTGCCTTTTTCTCTCTTTTAATACCTTGGGCGGTTACAACTACCTCTTCTAAGGCTTGTGCATCCTCCTGCATTTGTACATTAATAGTATTACCCGCGCCGATTACTTCTCTTACATCTCTTTGCCCGATATAGCTGAAAAGAAGAGATTGACCTTCACTACCATTAATAGAGTAGTTACCGTCAAAATCGGTTTGAGTACCATTAGTAGTACCTTCGACTACGATGTTAACACCGGGGAGCGGTAGACCATCTTGGTCTGTAACCGTACCGGTAATCGTCTTGTCCTGTGCAAATGATAAATGCACAACAAACGCCAATAGTAGCGTTAAGATTCCATTTAGTTTTGTTCTCATTTTTTAATTATTTGAATTAGCTAATCGCAAAAATCATAATTTCATGTTAATAATCCAAACTAATATTAATAAAACTTTAAGGTTACTTTTCTTTTTTGAGGGTTACATATAAAACATTTACTCATATTATCAGCCTGATATATAACAATGGGTCTGTTTAGGAATTTCGTAATTTTTCTTCGTTTTTAACATTTTGAATTACGCCGAATATGCTAAATGTCTACTTAGGGTTTTTGTGATATTTGTACCGAAGGTAAGTGCTCTTAAGTTATATCTAAACTTTTGGCAGATATCATCTAGCGATTATCGGTCTGTTGATACTAGTTGGTCAAATGGATGGTGATTTGATTCAGTATCATACTTTGAAATGGGTATATTAGTAAGGAGTCGATAGGGTGCCTGTCATTCTACTTTAATATTATGGATTTGCTGCCATCTTTACTTTCAGCCTCACATCAACTTTCTTCAAAGCGTTACGGGTTTAAAATGAAAACTATCTCGGTCAAATGAAATTGATTTTTTTTCAAGAATAATTACCATAATAAGGTGGTCTGTGAATGTGCTTCGGTAAAAGAACCCTGCGGAATAGTACTTCTGACGATGTATCTTGGGTCTTACTTTAAATTTTCTTGAAAAATTATAAAATTTAATGCACAACGATTTGAATTATTATGAAATAGTATTACATTTGCCAGCCCTTAAACAGGGGGTAATATTTTATACATATATAATATAGTATGCCAACAATTTCACAATTAGTACGAAAAGGAAGAGTCACTATTACTAAGAAGAGTAAATCGGCTGCTTTGGATTCGTGTCCTCAACGAAGGGGAGTGTGTACACGTGTTTATACAACTACGCCTAAAAAACCTAACTCCGCTATGAGAAAAGTAGCAAGGGTAAGGTTGACCAATGGTAAGGAAGTAAACGCATACATTCCAGGAGAAGGACATAACCTCCAAGAGCACTCGATAGTATTAGTAAGAGGCGGAAGGGTAAAAGATTTGCCAGGAG
>CAZTLZ010000073.1:0-16482 GCA_964614665.1 uncultured Maribacter sp. | reverse complement strand
ACAAGAGTCAAGCTGCGGTGGGCCGCTTAAAAAACAGGGAGAGTGAAATCAAAGAGGTAGAAGATAAACTTCAAGTGGCGATTGTAGAAGCAAGTAAGAACCACACAAAAGCTTTGGAAAAGAAGAAGGAGACCGAAGATAAATTGGAAGAGCAGTACGCCCTTCTAAAACAGGCGCGTCAGGCTTTAGAAGAAATTGCTGACAAACAATCTTCTGCATATTCAGAAGCCATTGGTAAGGTGACTACTATTGAGCAAAAGGTAGAAGAATTGGAAGGTTTGAAAAACGCTTATACCACGCTTGCCGCTAGTAAAGACAGTTTTGTACACAAGCACAATCTAACGATTAAGGTATTGACTTCATTGCGTAGCAATCTGCAAACGCATCGCGCTAAATTAAAGAGTGATACCGATGAGCGCTTGAAATATTATGACGGATATGTAGTCGCATTAAAAGCAAGAACAGATCAAGAGTTCGCTGCCATTCTAGAACACTTGGGTGTCAAAACCGATGAACATATCGGGCAAACTTTAGCTTCGATGCATACGGCAAGTGCCAAAGCACGTCAAGAAATGATGGATAATATTCCGGTACACGAAAAAGTGATGCAAGGGGTTTACTCAAGTTATGCAGAGGCACTTCAAGAAATCAGGGTCAAAGATTCAGAGATTCAAAAGAACTTCGCTGATCGCTATGGAATAGATATGAAAGAGATTTTTGAGGAGTATTATGCTTCCGATGACGATGCTCCAGCAGCTGAAGGAGATGATAACCCACCGGCTCCTGCGCCAGCACCCGAGGATGACTTATTGAGTTAGGTCTAATTTAAAAGTAAAATCATTGTCAATTCGAGCGTCCCGATACTTTGGGAGAGAACAAGCACTTCTCGACCCTACTCGAGGAGACGGCTACCTGTTCAATTACCAGAGTTTAATAAAAAACTGACTTATTTCAATGTCCGTAAACCAGATCGTCACACCTTTAGATAGCGCTGTTCTTGAAACCAAAGAACAGTACAAAGTCTATTTTAAAATTGTGGCACATGCCTTTAACGCGTTGGTGAACAGTATAGAGAAAGAGAATATTTGTACTGATGCTGAAGCGACCTTTGTAAAACAGTATTGCGAATTGCTGACCTATTCGTTGGAAGCATTTCGAATAAAGTACCTCTTTGATGACGATGAGAAAATGCGAGTTGATTTGACCGAATCTGGATTTCCGAATTACTTGGAATTTAGATATCTGTACAATGACTTGGCCTTGAGGCAAGAACATGTTAACAAACTTCCAGAGGTTTCTGAATTGAAAGCAGAATTTCTGGAAACATTACTTAAAGAGAAGCAACCTATTGCTGACCGAAAGTTGCATCAAGCTGCCTCGGTTATTTATTATTCATCCGTAGAAAAGAAATTTATTTATAAGCGTTTTGTACAAGGCAAAATACTACCCGTTATGGGTTTAGATGCCCAGCATATGGTGAGTTGGTCTTTCTATGATGTTACCTCAAATCGACCTTTTATTTGCTTTATGTACTTTGATTTGCATAAAGAAAAGGTGGAAGATGTAAAGCAAGAGATTTATACGGTTTTAGAGAATACGGCCGACCGGAATATGGATATTGATATGATGGCCTATGCTATTGATAAGAAGTTGCCCTATGTATTTCCCAAACGGATTAAAAAGATGGATTTAGGCCCTTTGCATAGTGTTTTTGCTAAAGATGAATTGGACGTTACCCATGTAATCCTAAAGGCAATTGTAGACAAAACCTTTAATCTTTCGGCCTATGCTATTTCCCTTCACATCACCGAAGCTGTTTCAACTTCTGAGTTCAAAGAAGGTAATTTTTTCAACAAACAAGTTTTACAGGTGTGGGAAAAGTCAAAGCCGAAAAACTATTTGTTTTGTCCGCATCGCGTCATGCAAGCGATGTATGACAACATCCCAGAGACTATAAATTCATTAACGGGGAATCCGATTGAGATTCCTAGTATCAAATTAGATTAGACGAATGGAACATAACAGCACATTCCCAATAAAAAACTCCGAACTGAACTCGCTTCGTGATGAAGCTACCTCTTATTTAAAAGGAGTGCAGTGGGAACAAGGTGGAAAGGCAAAAAGCCGCAATAAAAACAAAAAGGACGAGTCTATTCTTTTATACCTATCCAAGGCGACGGGTAATGCTACAAATGAGGTTATTTCCGTTTCCAAAACGATTTTGTCTTTGAAAAAACGATTGCTTCCTGATTCTGTTGCGATTCCCTTGCATTTGAATCGCGCACTATATGCGTTACAAGAAGGATTGACCATGGGCATTTGGCTCAGGGATAGTTATTCTGATGCTTCGGGATTATCGACCTTGAACGAACGAAAATCAGCCTTGGATGTCGCCCAACGCCGAGAATATGATTCTAAGCAACAAACGGCTACTGCCTATATGCTACATGGAATCGCCTGCCGCGTTTTATATGATTTAAAGCCTGTTGCTTCTGATGATTTAAGTGTCATGAAGAATAAGTTTGCCGGTATTCCCGAGCTTTCCGTGCTCTCACCTTTGAAGGGAATTTCATGTATGTTGTTCTATTATGACAAGTATATGAGCCATCCGGAAATTATAACTTCAGATGAAGAAGTGACCAATTTCAATGTCGTCTTCTTTGAAGCACTTGTTTCAGAAATACAACAACGTCTCAGCACATTTGAATATACCGAAACCATAGAGGATCGTTCTTATAAACTTGAAAAAAGCGAGTTTGCGATTTCGGGATGGGAGAATGTTTTTGAAGGAACGGCAGTAAGTGTCGAGTTCAACAAAATCCGTTTTGAGGAGATTGTCGGTAACCGTGATGCGAAGCATTTTGCACGGCGTTTGACCGAGCGGATGATGAGTTATGACTTTGAGGCCAAAAAGAACCCCTTCCAAGAATTGGGTGGATTCATGCCCGTTTTCATGGGCTACGGAATACCCGGAACGGGCAAAAGTATGCTGATCGCTGCCATTGCCACCAAGCTGAAAGAAGAATGTGATGCTTTGGATATTCCGTTTTTATTCCATCCTATGCCAGATACGTTGATTTCAACATTTCAAGGAGGTTCTGCAGAGAAAATGGTACAGTGGATGAAGCCTTTGCAAGATCCGAACAAACTGATTTTTGCTCCTATCGATGACGCTGAAAATAATTTGCAAGAAAGAACCGCTCAGGGGGTTTCAGCGGGAGTAAAAGAGGTTATCGGCGTTTTCCTTAGATATACTGAAGGGGCGTATGCCATTAACTATGGTAATAGTTCCATTGGCTTGTTTACCAACCTTCCGGAGACGCTTGACAAAGCTGTGATTTCACGCGTGCAAGGACGGTTCAAAATTGATGGCGCGCGCACGATTCCTGATTTTATTGATCAAGACTATATCTGGTGGAGCAAGTTTGAGGAGACAATGCCGGATTTTGTAAACATGAAAAATCCGGAGAAATACAAATTTCTGAGCGAACAAGGCTTAGCGAAGAATTTAAGCGAGATTTTGAACCAATCAGAAAAACCTACGGAGGCTAGGGTCTTAGAGATTTATGATGAAGTCGCCTCGAAACATAAGACCGAAGAGCATATGTTCTTTGCAGAATTATATAAGAACATTCAAAAATCTTTTCCATTTTTCTCTTCGCGGGATATTCGAAATATTCAAAGTGCGATTTCATTGCGTTTGACAGATTTCGACCTTCCCGAAGATTGGTTCAACGACTCAGCTCTGTATTTCAAAAAGGACTATGACACCAAGTTCGGAATGTTGAAAGAATTGATGAAGGCTAATATGAAAGGTCTTGATTTCTCTGATATACGTAGACAAGAAACAGTGCGCTATTTAGACAATGTTGCGACAATTGCAGATACCGACTTCAAACGTAAGGTAGATGCACGTGTTCATGATTTGAGCGTAAGCCTAGAAGCCAACAAAATTTTTGAGAACGGTAACTAATGGAAAAACTAAGGGAGGCGGGTTTATTTGGTGGTGCTTTGACAACCCTTTCGGGGTCGTTGGCTAAGCGCTATAATGAATGCTTGGATATGCTAGGGGTCACACCCACTAAACTCAAAACCTTTTCAATTGATGGCATGGGGTGGAGTCCTGAAGTTGCTGTTGAGAAAAAAGAGAATCATTATTTGAACACGGGCGAGGCCAATGTGAACGCCATCATAATCTCACCGCAGCAAAAAGACAAACCGGTGCATATGCCGTCACATAGTTTTGACCGTGATGTGATGGAAGCTGTTTTTGCTGCCTATGGTCGAGAGATTCGTGATATTACAAAAGACTCGGCTTTGGTTTTGCAACTCGACCAAAAAGTCGATGCTTTTTTTGAACCATTTGATTTATTACGATATGATGAGATAGAAGTCACTTTTGAACTCTTGAACGAGTTGGACAAAAAGCAAATGGAGCAACAGGCTTTTGTCAATTTCTTCAATCGTGAAAATAATTTTATTGACAGAGATGTACACCATCATCTGCTTAATTCTGCTAAGGAATATGGAGATTTAAGAGGGCGAAGGTTAAAATTAGACCCCATTAAACTTAAAGTCCGGTCTTTTTACACCAGGGCGTTTGGAGGTGTTTTCGTGTTGAAGAATTTCGTAAAAAAAATGTTGGTTTTTGAGGATGAAAAAATGTTCAAAAGCGCCATTAACGATACCGCTCACGATATCTTATTGTTTCACAAAGACCATGATGAATTGATAGATGCCTTAGTTGGCAATATGATTCTTAGAAAAGATTTTAAAGGGGCTATGCGCACCCCCAGATATGATCGAATAAAAAAGCATGTTTTTGTAGAGGAGACGAAAAAAACGGATCATCCGTTGAGCGAGATTTTAGACAGCCATTTTTTGTTCAAAAAATATCTGAATAAACTTCCCATTGAAGTCCAAAAGAGAATATCAGGTGTAGAGCTTTATTATCAACGATTGATTGTAGACAAGAATCTCAAAATGCAGGAATATGTTGATGAGCACTTTGTTAAGGTCTTGCATGAGCCCCATCCTTCCTTAAAAGAAGAGGAGGAAGAGCTGGCCTGGAAGTTACTTTCCAAAATAGTGCCTAAAGACCCGGTGCATTTATATTGGTATGACAAAGAACAGTTTTATAACTTATACAACAGTTGGAAACCTGATTATCAAGATTGGGTTATAGATGAGATACTCGAAAACAATCAAAAACAAGGTCTATGACACTAGAAATCATTGTATTTATCGGAGCCATTCTTTTTGGCATAGTTTGGTACTGGCGAGAGTCGAAAAGCAACAAAATATATCGTTTGGCAAATAGGGTCACACATGCGAAGGACCTACAAATGAAAGCGGATAATCGGAAGGGTTTCATTCACCAACAGCCTTTTTTACTTCGTTTGGTATGGATTACCCTATTGTTTGCAATCAGTGCAGGGATAGTCACTTTTGTAATCCCCATCAATGTGTTTTTTATTCAGTATTTCGCTTCTGCAATCGTAGGAACCTTGATTGGAAGCTATATCGCTTCAGCCTTTATTTTTGCAAAGGATAGCACCAGTAAAGAGAATATCGAAAAGGTATTTGATAAGGGCAAGGAGTTTGTAGAAGATTTGGTAGAAGGTGATGAGCAAGCAATCGAAGACCCCAAGGCAGAAGAAATTACTAAGCCGGAACCTGAAGTTGAGGTAAAAAAGTCGGCTAGAGATCGATTGAAGGATAAAGGAATGATAAAATAAAACAATGATTCAGTATTTATATTGGGCATTACTTGTCGTAGGGTTTGTAGCATTTTTTTTTGCCATTAAAATGTACAATGACACCAATGAATTGTTGAAAATTGGAATCAAAACCAAGGCGGTTGTAAAAGATTTAATCGAGGTAAGTGGTGATGATGGGCCTATGTACAAACCGGTATTTGAATACGAGGATCGGTCCAACACGACAAAAGAATTTAAAAGTGAGGTGAGTTCGAGACCCCCTGCATACAAAATTGGTGAAAAGGTGGAGATTGTATATGACCCAAAAGATGTGGATGAAGTAAAAGTGGTTTCTTTTTGGGGATTATATCGTTGGGCAATTATTCTATCCTGCTTTGCAGCTCCGTTACTAATTATCGGGGGAGGGTATTTACTTTATCAAAGAGGCTAAGAAATAATACTGTAGCATTGAGTAGAGTGGAGATGCTTCAATACTATAATCTCACAAGGAAAAAGTTGAATGAACCAAAGAATCGCCCATATAGCTTTAGTTGTTGAAGACTATGATGAAGCAATTGAATTCTATACACAGAAATTGGATTTTAAAGTTATTGAAGATACCAAACTAAGTGATGAAAAAAGGTGGGTGGTCGTTGCACCTCCTGGAGTCCAAGAATGTAGTTTGTTGTTGGCGAAAGCTGCAAATAAAGCGCAATTAAAGAGTGTTGGAAATCAAACTGGCGGAAGAGTATTTTTATTTCTTTTCACGGACGATTTTTGGAGAGATTACAATAAGATGATCGAAAGAGACATAAACTTTGTAAGACCTCCAACGGAATATGATTATGGAAGAGTCGCGGTATTTGAAGATTTGTATGGTAACCTCTGGGACTTGTTGGAACCGAGTAAGAGCAATAAAGGAATGATAAAAAGTTGAAAAAATGATTAAATCATATTATCAAAAAGGAAAAAAACAGAAACGAATTGTCATTTTTGGCGGTATCGTACTAGGGTTATTGCTATTCTTTCTGCGTGATGACTACCAACCCGCACTATTGTTTTTAAGAAAATACATTTTTATTATCCTTTTAGGCATCGGTTTCCTATGGCTAACATTGACCAAGTTTCGAAGCGCTGCAAGTGCTGGTAAACGAATACTGATATTGGTAGGAATAGTGGCATTTTTTGCAACACTTTGGTTTTTCGGGTGGAAGCTTAACCTCTATAACTATATGCAAACCTACAACGTCTTCAATAATCTCAATTTAGAGGAATTGAATGAGTTACCACTGACCCAGAACGAGCGTATTCAACCTTTCAACAACATCGTTACGATGGCTTATGAATCAGTAGGGGAGACTCAGGAGGTTTCCTTGCCACAGCTGGTTCGTGTTGATAGTACCAACCAATGGACTATGGCCGTTCAGCCGGCTAAGGAATATACTTGGCAACGCATGAGCGATAACACCGAGGAGATTTTTATGGTGGAAAGTACTTCCCCATTTCCTCGTTTTTCAAATGAGAATCGTGTTCCGGTTACGTTTTCGATTGGAGAGTCCTTGGCCTTTAGCCGCAACACCTATAATGCTGTGGTACAGCGTTTCAATTTCTTCCAGCTATTCACTATGGAACCCAGTGACGTTTTCTATATGAAAAACGAGGAAGGCAAATGGGTGCAGGTAGTGAACTTGATCAAATGGAAAGGTTTTTTCTTTCCGTATCCGACCTATGGGGGAGTAATGGTGGTTGATTCAGGAGAACATGACATTAATGATTACATGGAACGCGTTACCATTGGAAAGGGAACATTTATCGCTCCCGATGAAATCAAGGACCATCCCTATTTGAAAGGTCAGAATACAGTTGCGGAACGAATTTCGCAATTGCAGGCACAATCTCTTCAGTTCTTAGGTGGATTTACCGATCCACTACCCTGGAATATGAAAACAGCGGTAAAAATTCCGGATTTACCGGAAGACCAAAACCAACAGCCCTATGTAACCGACTTTGATTTTCAGGGTATGAAAACAGATGCGGTTGATGGACTATACCATTGGTTCGGCCTTGAACCAATTGGTGATGAACGAACAAGTTTGGCCTTTAGCGTTATGATTCCCGCAGATGGTACCCAGAAGTTGTACTACTATGACCATGCATCAAAAAAAGAGGGTTATGCAGGGGTTTCTGCTATGCCTTTAAAAGTTGTGGAATCTAAAAAGGAATACGATTGGTCGGTGAATAAACCTGTAGAGTTTCGCCCATTTATCAAAAAAATTGCCGGTAAGAAACGCATGTTTGTTTTGGGTACCGTAGCTGCTATAAAAGATAACAGCAAACAATTTGATGGGGCCGCAACTCCCGATCTAGCTTTGGTCGATGCTGAATACAGAGATGTGATTTGGATCGACGCCAAGCACCCTTCCAAATGGACCACAACGATCTTGGACCAATTAGGAGAAACTTGGAAAGCCTCTGAAAACCTTACAAACGAACAACTCTATCCCAATAAAAATGATTTGGACATGGGGGAACTTCAGAAAATGGATTCTATTCCGGTTATGAAGATTGATTCTATGGAAATAAAAGCGGTTGAAGTGCTTTCCGATAGCCTGAACTAGCAAGCATTTATTATTGAGCCCTTCCTTTTAATAAGTTGGGGGAAGCAATCAAAACCCGTGATACCCGTACCCGAGGTATGCATTAGGGCGATATACTTCAGCACGTTTTCTATCTTTTAGAATAAATGCCTCCGAAACGTACTGTATGGCTTCATTGTCGGTATCAGTATCCTCGATACGAAGTTCTTCACTTCTATAAAAAGGTCTTGAATTAAGGCCTTTAGTAGGGTCAAAGACGATAAGCTGTATTTTGAAATTTTTGTCGTAATCAGCTCCTTTTTGAGTTTTGAAGAAATAACCTGTATAGTTTTTCCCTTTGTAGCTCAACGGCTGTTGTTTCAAAAACTGAATGGAATCACGTTCTGAATTAAAGCGATAAGAATCAAATACCAAAGCTTCCGCCAAAGACTTTGCATTTTTATGCCGTCGCGGAAACAGGTTCAATTTACCCACGTTTTTTAATTTATTGAACAGCAAGATCCTACTATTTACATCCGCCCCAAGTGCATCTAACAATGCCCTAGGTGCCGTAGTTTCATCTTGAGCCAAAAGTGTGGCGTAGGTGGTCCTGATTTTTGGATCCTTGATGAATTGAAGTCGATTGAAGAACTGCATTACTTCTTTTTCCTTTATAAAGGGATATAACAAAATGGCATAATCTTCCAAGACTCTTGTTCCATTATTAAAAGGATTTAGAGGAGGATTGTAGTAATTTTGGGAACTACTTTGCTCACTGGCCTTACCCAATTGTCTTTTCAGCTGAATTTTAGCATCGTTCAGAATCTGTTTTCTATATTTTTTGTAGCTCCTCGCTTTTACCAATCCTTTGGACTGCAGTTTGGCTAGCATAGAGAAAATAGGCGATTTATATTCCTCTATTGCACTATAATCCAATATTTCTGGATATAAGTTCTTTGCCAACGGAAGGCTATCCTTATAAGGTTTGAAAATATTCTGAATATCAAAAGTGTTTGACACCAATGGCAGATCTTTTGACATCAGATCGAGCAATAGTGCTACGGACTCCTCGTCCGCTTTTTTGGTAATTGCACTTAAAATCAAAGTTTGTGCACTTGAATTGTTATACGACTTCATGTAAAAATCCTTGAAAAAGGGAATCACATCCGGATCATCCAATTGCGACAATTTTTGTATTAAATGTGACTGGATATCTTTTTTGTCCTCAGGGTAATCGAACTCTGAGATGTAATATTTTAAAGAATCAATATGCTTTTTCTGAAACTTGATAAAGGGGTAACCATCTGTGACAATACTGTCATTCCTCTTGAGGGCTGCAAAAAAGGCACTCGTCTTATCTTCTAGAATTGAGCTACCTATAACGGTATCCAAGGGCTGGAAATTCTCAAAAAAATCTTGAATGAATTTTGTAGGTTCATCGATGGTATCGACCTTGGCCTTTACCTCATAGAGCATCCCGTTTTTGACAACGTTCTTAATCAATATTCCTCTTGTACTTGCAGTGTCTGTCAGGGTTATATTGAGTACATGTTCTCCGCCAGATAATGTGTTACATGATTCTTTTGATATATTAAAACGCTTATCAGCATATATTTTCTTGCGTAACGCCCATACCGAATCGATATGTTCGAACATTAAAAAGTCATGTGATTTGTTGAGTTCAACGGCTACAGCTTCATTGTTTTTGTTTTGATAGATGGTTTTTTTGTTAAAGGCGCTATAGGGTTTTGGTTTGTTTTGGCTAGTAAAGTAATTGTTACTGTTCTCAACGAATTTTGCCGGTTTTACCGAGGTTTTTGTTGTGAAAAACAGGGCCGTATCCGTGACGGTCTCAAACTGCTCCTGGTATTCAGGAGTTTTCATTTTGAACGATTCGAAAAACTCTTTTGCCCTTTCATTTTGGGTAGTGACCACACCCATTAGATAATAATCCCCCTTTTTGAAGACAGTTCTTAAGTGTAAACGTTTATCGTTTTTGGCATCGATTTCAGCACTTGAATTCAAAGAATTCCCCTGAATGCTTTCATAAATAGGCTCTAGTTCTAAATCTTGGTAAAATCGTTTTTGTATTTGTCTAAGTTCAAAAGCGTCTTCTTCGATGAAGGTAAAATCGTTGAGCGTAACCTTCTTTAAGAAATAATAAGAATCAGTATTAGAATCGTACCCGTGCGTAAAACGGTCTCCCTTACGCATACGATTGGTAAACGTATGCAAAGAAGGCATCTTTATCTCGAAATCTTGGTATTGTGAGGAAATAGGGAATATTCCTTTTTTAAGATTCTTAAACCTGAGACTGTTGAAGATGGTATCGGAATACGTTGTGACATAATCTCCTTCTCCACCCATTTTGAAAATCAATATTTCCAAAGGGGTCAGAAAAATTTGGTAACGTTGTTGGTCTCCATTTTTTAGTTGATTTTTTATGTCAAGACCTTCAATTCCGTTTCGGGTAATTTTGATTTTCTCTAAGATCTTACCAGGAATATTTTCAAAAAGTAATTTGTCGATATCATCAAGGGTATAGGTATCATCTTTTTTCAGATGGGAAAAGGTGGGAATGCGATTGAGCATCACAAAGCTTCCATTAGCAAGGTCAGGCGAAATATAGGTTGTAGACGTTGTTTCAGTAATGGGATACAATTTATTAGGGAGGGAGATACTGAAAAACCCATCGTCAGGTTGGGCCGTAGTATAACTATTCTCTAAAAGTGTGGTATCGATTTTCTCCTTTATACGCTTTCCTTTCGAAGTGGTTCTTGACACCAAAGGGGTCACTTTATACCCCTTTTCACGTAGCATGGCGATAACGCCCTTGTCTCCAGGCAAATGGGCCGCACCAATACCGGCAAATACCTTAGCGGAATGCACAACGGAATCCAACTTATTGGCCATATTCCTATTGCGTATGAACAACATGTTTTTAAGATAATGTTCTGTATACATCGCCTTGTCGATGGAGTCGAGCAGATTGATGTTTCTGTTGCGATAGGCATCCTGCAACAGTGACATGGGGTCTTGTTGTTGCATTTTTTTCTGCAACCATTCGTCAGGTTTGGGTTTCACCGCATTCATGCTCGCCCTACCGACCAATGCCGAAGATTCCTCTAGATCTTCTAGGGCCACAACGGGCTTACCAAATTTTTTCCCAGCTTGATAAATGAACATATCGAGATAGGTTTCCTCCTCAAAATTTTGTGAATATTCGTTAGTACGATAGAGAATGGAATTGATTCGGCGATCTTCAAAAGCGATATACGCCCCTAGTTCTTCTTTCTTCGGATTTCTCACCATAAAGGGATACCTGTAAAACCCTTTGGATACAAAACCATTTCCTTGGCCATAACCTACCATGCCCATGGTACCTTCATTATCAAGCCAAGTGTCTGGATCCGATTCCAGCGCAATAACCTCGCTTTTATCCAGGGCTTCGTAAAAGACATCATCTAAACGGAAAGCGATGCGTTTGCTCACATGCATGGTGCCATAGAGATACGAACTTTGCTCCAGGCCATTACCCGAGATCTCCCAGAGCAGACTATTCTTCTCCTGAGAAAATCCTAAAATTGAACAAATCCCAAAGAGTAGCGTAAAAACTATTCGCATAAATATGGTTTTTGGTGGTCTCGGTTTGTACAAATTTAAAGAAGTACAAACCTCATTTTATCCCTATAAACTGTGAAAGTTTCTTGGGATTAAGTTATAACGGGGAATTTTGGCCGGTATTTTCCAATTTTTGAAAAATTCGGGTCAGAATTGATATTCATTATGGTATGATCGAAAAGTTGTGCCGACAATTAAATGCAAGTTGGGGATCAAACCGTATTTTTGCAATCTGAAAAAAGAATTGCTATGAAAGGTGTTTTACTTGTCAATTTGGGATCCCCCGAGAGTCCTACCGCTACCGATGTCAAACCCTATTTAGATGAATTTCTGATGGATGAACGGGTGATCGATACTCCAAAATGGCTGCGGAATATCATCGTTCGAGGAATTATTTTGCGAACCCGTCCTAAAAAATCGGCCGAAGCTTACAAGAAAATCTGGTGGAAAGAGGGTTCTCCCTTGGTCGTTATCTCAGAACGTTTTGCCGAAAAGGTAAAAAAGCATACTACAATGCCAATCGCGCTAGGCATGCGTTATGGTAGTATGAGTATTAAAAAAGCGCTTCAAGAACTAAAGAACAAAGGTGTTGATGAGGTACTTTTGGTGCCTTTATATCCACATTATGCCATGTCTTCCTATGAAACGGTTGTCGTAAAAACAATGGAGGTACAAGAAGAATCCTTCCCTGAAATGAAGTTGACCACCCTACCTGCTTTTTATAAGAACGTGGAGTATATAAAGGTCCTTTCGGAAAGTATAGCAGAGGGATTGAAGGGCTTTGACTACGACCATATTCTTTTTTCGTATCATGGTATCCCAGAGCGTCATATTCGAAAAAGTGACCCTACACGGTTCCATTGCAAGATCGATGGTAATTGTTGCAATGTGAATTCCGTGGCACACAATACCTGTTATAGGCATCAATGCTTCGATACTACAAAAAATGTAAAAGCCTATTTGGGTTTACCTGAAGATAAAGTGAGTAACTCCTTTCAATCGCGATTGCCCAATGACCCTTGGTTAAAACCTTATACGGATTTTGAGTTTGAACGGTTGGCAAAGGAAGGAAAGAAGAACTTGGCCGTTATCACCCCGGCATTCGTTTCCGATTGTCTCGAAACCTTGGAGGAAATCGCTATGGAAGGCAAAAACCAGTTTCAGGAAGCGGGTGGAGGTGACTACATACACATTCCCTGCTTAAACGACAACGATGCTTGGGTAGCGGTGATGGCGAAATGGCTGAACGAATGGGAGGCCGAGGGTTTACCGGTTTAACCCCACTACCACCTCAGATAGAGTCGAGAGCCTAAGAACAGAAAAGGCCAATCTTTTGAGGAACAATTTATCGTGACCAATACTCCAATAACCCTATTCTTCCTCGGGCATCAATGTTGCGGCTTTACTGATAATCTTCCACTCACCCTCTAATTTCTTAAGGATAAACAGGTCGATAAACCGCATTTTGCGTGCTTCGATTACAATTTCTGCCTTTGCCATGGCGATGTCGTTTTCTTGGTCCACCGATAGAATTTTTCCGACCCGGCCATTGAATTTCCCTTTTTCCCTTTTTTTGAAAAGCTCGGCATATTCCTTTGGAGAAAGGAGGTAAATAGGTTTGTCTTTATGAAATAAAAACATACGGGCATCGTCATAAAATGGAGCTATGATTTTTTCAGGATCACTATATGAACTACCATCGATATAGCTTTGAAGTGATTCACGAATCGCCTCTTCTTCATTTTGGGCAATAGCTGTTGCATTTGCAAATAATACAAGTGCGGCAAAAAAGAATATTTTCATTGTATTGTTTTTTAGATTCTTATTCTGGTTTAATTCTTACAATTTTTCCATTGGTCCTATGTTTTAGGTCTTCGGTAAGAATGTATAATTTTCCTCCAGGACTCATAACTGCCTTTCGGGAGCGTTCGCGATTGTCGATAAAAAGTTCTTCCATACTTTTTACGGTTTCCCCTTCGAGGCGAACCCTCCACAGGCTGCCACGGGATAAACCGGGGACCATTAGGTTGTCTTTCCAGGCAGGGAATTCATCACCGGTATAAAAGGTAAGTCCGGTGGGGGCAACGGTTTGCAACCAATACCAAACAGGGTCTGCGAAATTTGTACCTTCCATTGGTGGCGGCTGGTAGTCTTTGTCGCGATATTTACCAGAGGTTTTAATGGGCCAACCATAATTGGCTCCTGCTTGGAGCAAATTGATTTCATCACCCTGTACGGTGCCATGTTCGCTGAACCAAATGTTCCCAGTTTCGGGTTCCATGGTAATTCCTTGGGCAGCTCGAATACCTAGGGCGTAAAGTCCAGGAATTGATTCTGGGCCAAAATCGGGATTATCCTCAGGAATACTTCCATCTGGATTTATACGGTAAATCTTTCCTCTCCTATCGGTGACATCTTGGGCAACAGGAAGTTCGGGTTCATTGATTTCGTTGAAAATCCGTTCGCCAACGGTAACATATAATTTTCCGTCAGGCCCAAAAGTCATTCCTCCCCCAAAATGAAATAATCCATGGGAATAGGGAAGCGCCAAAAGTAGCGGTTGGATATTTACTAGGGAATCATTTTGTAGTTCTGCACTGATAATTTTTGTAGTTGCTCCGCCTTTTCCTTTTGCAGTATAGGAAATATAAAGCTGCTGATTGGTGGCATAATCGGGATCGGTCACCACGTCCAATATACCGGCATTGAAAGTGACCTTTGAACCATCTGGCAATCTGGAAGGGAACGTGCCAAAAGGATATTCCGCTTTTTTATAGGTCAAACTATCGGTTTTGTCACTGGGAAATCCTTTGATGATATGTTTTTCCCTGGTAGTAAGGTCAATCCTTAATAAATTGCCATCTTTTTCGGAAAGCAATACTTCGGTTTCCGATAAGAATGCCATACTCCATGGCCGTGAAAGTCCGTCGATAATAATTTCCTTAATAGGAATTACAGGGTTGCGATGATCTGATGTGGTTTTTTCGGACTTCTGGGAAGTCTGACACCCGAGAAGAAAAAGAACACTTAAAAAAAAGAATTGCCTCATGTGAAGGATTTTGGACAAAGTTGAGGTGTTGAACTAAAAAATCCTTTAAAAATCATGATTCTTAAAACGAAAAAGCTAAGCCAACCGAAATTTGTTCCGGTATTGTGAAGGAGTCAATTGGGTGGCGGATTTAAAAGCCAAATTGAAGGAAGTAACATTGCCAAACCCACAGTCATAGGCTATCGTGGCAATTTTCTCATGTGTATAAGAAGGGTCGACCAAGAGTTTTTTGGCCTTTTGAATACGATATTGGTTTACAAATTCAGAAAAATTCAGTTGTTCGTTCTCATTGATGACTTGGGATACATCACGAGCCGGTATTCCTAATTTTTGAGCCACTTTGGTCATATTCAATTCGCTATCAAGGTAAAGTGTTTCGGTTTCGAACAGCCTTCGAATTTCTTGCATGTGTTTTTTAGAGCTTGAAACATCCATAGAAGAGTTGCGATATTTTTCCATGGCAAAAACAGGTCGCTTTAAAAGAAGAAAAGAGAATGTATAGAGTAAAAATGAAAAGAAAATAGCTCCTCCGATATAATACGGAATCAAACCAACAAAATTTCCCATATAAAATATCCAAATAAAGGCTACGCCTAGGACCATATTTCGATACCAAGCCCATGCCGACTTTTCTGCCCGTGATTTATAGTTTGCCAATAACCGGATGGTCAACACCAAGTAACCCGCCAAATGCGAAAATGCTATCAAATAACTCGCATTCGGAAATTCACCATAACCGTTGGGTATGAATTTGCAAAAACAGACGAAAAGTACAAAGGGAATCAAATGCCAGTAGTTGCGCTTAGAAAACTCCCTTTCTTTTCCCAATAACAAGCGGCCATAGAACCAAAGAAAGGGCCCTGCCATCATTATGCCCGATATGCCCAAGTTACGTTGCCATGGTTCTAAATGGAGATAGACATTCAGAATCGATTTTCCAATTCGTATGGTCAGACCTAAAAGTACAAATGCCAAAAACAGATTGGCTTTGCGGTTTCCCTTTTTAAGGGTAAAAAGATAAATACATAGAAAGAGGGCTTGGGCAATACCCAAACAGCTTAATACGAGAATGATCCCTTCTTTAGTCACCAGTTAAAAATAGCAATAATTTAAAGCTTGAAAGTTGGTTTCACTTTTTGATGTAAAATCGATGGGTTGTTCGTTGCTAGTTGTTCGGTGATTCATGCGCAATGCATGCAATGTGAAACGCTTATAAGGTATTATATACTTCCTCGATGATTTCAGCGCCATAGGTACGTTCCAATCTTCGGATAGCAAAATGGGCCTCGGCCATATTCTGAAAGTGATTCATAAATGCCAGGTTTATCGATGCTCCCCCAGCGGCCCCTAAAATGGGAACGGCCTGTGCCACGAACTTTTCAGATACTTGAATACTGAAACGAGAAGCCACCGTAGCGATAAATTGCATTATTGGATTCGCGCTACCGCGCAACAACCCCTCCAAGGCTTTGGTGCCACCCTTAACGCCTGAACTGACCGCAATTCTCGAAGCATAATAGCCTGTTTCGAGTCCATC
>CAZTLZ010000072.1:0-16550 GCA_964614665.1 uncultured Maribacter sp. | reverse complement strand
AAACAAGCAAATTCTATCACCTTGTTACAATTGCCTGGTATCATTTTTACCTTTACCTGTACAGGATCGATAGTTGCACCTGAAACAGTACTACAACTTGCCTTAATCGGTAATTTCCATTGACCTTTAAAACTATTGTTATTTGATGCTATTGTAACGGTATTGCCTACCACTGTAGTATTTGCTGTTACGTTTACTGCATCATGCAGTACGGGTTGCGCATTATCATATACCAGGCCTGCTGGTATAACGTATTCTACTTGCAGTATACCCCCATTTTCAAAAAAACCAAAATTACCTACTGAATATGCAGAGTTATAGTTTACATTTAAATAGGTGCTTTCACCATCAGCTAGGTTTAATTTATCCATCGTAGAAGAGGCTGTTGTTTCCCTTAAATACATCAAATGTGAACTATTTGATTCACTTACATAGGTAACATTACCACAAAGGGTTTCTGAACGATGGCCTACCGTAAAATGTAAGTTTCCATGACCGGGAAAGGGGCCTAAAAACCCAGCGGAACAACTGGCGTTTGCAATATACCAGTCTTCATCATAATCTACTTCTATACGTACCGTAAAACTATCCCCTGCCAAAAGTTCAGCAAACTCATTATCGCCATTAACATCTTCTAAACCAACACCTGCTCCATCTGGATCTACACTTAAACTGCTGGTCATTAAATTCCATGCATTGTTAACCGGTGAATCGGGTACCATTGCAACGGTATTACCATTAATTTCGGCACCTACAAACTTATATAGATCAGGAAACCATCCGCTGTTGGTTTCTGGTTTAGTAGCTGTCCCATCATTAGCCACACCAACTGGTAAAATAACATTGTATGCAGGGGCAGAACCCGTATTGGTAACGGTTATTTCATAAATTGCATTGGTACAAAAATCTAATTTTTGCTGCACTGACACACTTGTTTGTAATTGATGTATGCCAGTTGGTTGGTTAATTATTGCCGATTCTGTTGCTGCCTGGCATTGAGATGCACTTCCTAAAATATCACAACCCCAATAGGCCTTTAAGTTTGAGTTGGCATTACTACAATCAACAAACTTTACAGTTTCTCTAAGTGTAATCGTTTCGCCATGGTTAAAATATATATCTGCTCCACCAGTAGCCGTTTGTATAGCAGCTCCATCTAAAATAAGTGTACTTGTGACTGCATCAAAAGTACCTCCAGCTACTACAGCACCCCCTACAAGAATTTCTATATTCTGAACTTCAATACCTGAGGTATGGTCATCGCTAAAGCTAAATTTGTTTAATTCATCACTTGGTTGTGAATTTTGTATTATGGTTATATCTCGGGTAATAATATCGCCTACATTGGCTTCTATATTCTTATTGGTAACATTTGTTATTAATAAATTTGGCGTGTTTAGCTGGTTTATTGTAAAAGGAGCATCTAAACCAGTACTATTAAATTCGTAGTTAAATGTGCCGGTAATATTAAAATCGCAAGTTACGTGTGCGTCAAAAGAAATAGTAGCGGCGGCTGTTGCGCCAACCGTTAGTTTAAAAGTTGGTTGATTAAGATTGGTAATATTATCTTCTACAGCTCCTCCGGCTATTGTACCTGGAGAGTAGTAAGCACCAACAGGTAGGTTTAGTAATATATCACCATCTGCTATTTCTGAATTTGTTGTGTTTGCTATACTAAATGTAAAAGTTTTGTCCTCTCCGCATTTATCTATTTCATTTGGTTCTGAAACCTTTTTAACTTGTATTTGTGCATTACTTTGTTGTGCAAAAAATAAAATCGCCCCAATAGAAAGACAAAATATCTTTATATGCATTTTCATAAAAAACTAGTTATATTAATCTGAAAAAATACTAGATAAGAGTATTTTAACAGCTAATACAAACCTACCGTACTATACCAACTACACTAAAAAAATGTTGCAGTCAAAGAGAATATTGTCGTAAACCTCTTAAAATGTGTTGTCTTTGATCCAAAAAGATTCAAAATTTCATCTAAAATGAAGTTTTCTAAGGGAATGTAACATGAGATAAAGCCCGGTCTCTAAAGAAATCTCAAGGTCTCGATTATGTTGTATTTATGCGGTTTCTAAGTATATCTCGCATAAAACTTTTGGAGACATTTTGTTCTTTGCTTTTACGAAAGTATTGCCTCTAGAAACCCAGAAAATCATATTGAAATAGTAACTTTAACTCATGCCAACCTTCTAAAAACACCTTATGAAACTCGTACACGCTCTCAAAAATTTATCACTAGTAATTGCCAGCATTATATTAATCTCATTATTATCGCAATGTAAGAGTGAGCCCAAAAAGGAGGTCAAAATAACTGTCAACCAAACCATTTTAAAGGCTCCCGAAGGGTTTTCCATTGAAGAAATAGGTAACGAATTAGGAACTGTTCGGCATTTAACTGTTGCTAAGAATGGAGATATTTATGCCAATAGATCCGTACTAAAAGATAGTAATAGTATTTTACTACTCCGAGATAAAAATAAGGACGGTACCATTGATGAGCAAAAAGAGTTCGGCAATTTGCCCGGTACCGGCATACTGGTTAAAGACAAGTATCTCTATACTTCTTCAAATTCAGCTGTATATCGCTATGCTTTGAATGATAGTGATGAAATTATCGATACGGACAACCCAGAAAAGATAGTAGATGGGCTTATCGATATGGGTCGTGATAATGCAAAGCCTTTTACAATCGATGGCGATAACAACCTTTATGTAACGATTGGTTCATGGAATGATGGCTGTAGAGATCAGGAAGCGGAAAAGGGTATGATACCTTGCACAATCTTAGATTCTGCAGGAGGCATTTGGAAATTCAGAGCGGATAAATTGAACCAAAGCTATGCCGATGGTATGCGATATGCTACCGGACTCAAAAATGCCGTTGGCATTGCATGGAATTTTAAAACCAACTCTTTGTTCGCGACGGATCATGGACGAGGGGGGCTCAGTAATTTTTATCCTGAGCTATTTAACAAAAAACAGAATGACGAATTACCGGCCGAAACCTTTTATGAATTGAAAGAGAATGATGATGCAGGCTGGCCATCAACCTATTACGATCACCAAAAGAACAAAAGGTTACTCGCCCCTGAATATGGTGGTGATGGTGAAAAAACAAGTGATGAAAATTTCATTGCTCCTATAATGGCCTTTCCAGCGCATTTAGGTCCGAATGATGTGCTATTCTATACGGGGGATATGTTTCCTGAGCGCTACAAAAATGGAGCTTTTATTGCTTTTCACAATCAATCTTCTGAGCTTAAAAAAGGCTTTTTCGTTGCCTTTGTACCTTTTAAAAATGGAAAAACCGACGGAGATTGGGAAATTTTCTTAGATAACTTTGGCGGAATTGATTTGGCAAACCCAACTGAAGGAGACGGACTAAAACATCGCCCTTGCGGCTTAGCCCAAGGGCCCGATGGTGCACTTTACGTTTGTGATGATTTTGGCGGAAGTATTTTTAAGGTAACGTATTGACCGAAAAAAAAAAGGGAAGCAAGACTGCTTCCCTTTGTGGTCCCACATGGACTCGAACCATGGACCACCTGATTATGAGTCAGGTGCTCTAACCAACTGAGCTATAGGACCAAAATTATAAGGCATCAAAATTACTACTTATTTTTAATCTCTCAAAGTGTCTTGACCCTTAGTTTTAATTGAACTTATAGCCCAAATTAAGACGTATCGCAGCTGTTTTCATCTTATCGTCAAATCTAACAGGGTTCATATTAGCAAACCCTTGATTGTACGACAAACCAATCAAAAACCTTTCCCCTATTTCCATTCCAAGCCCCATATTCATTCCAAAATCAAGTCCCTTTATAACATCCTCCGATGAATTTCCAATTCCCAGAGCTCTTCCTTCTACCTTTGTTGATAAATTAATCCCTGCATATAATCCTGTAAAAGAATAGAACCGAATAGTGCCACTATCTGTAAAATAAAATTTTAAGTTTACTGGAACTTCGATAGTCAACATGCTAATTTTATAATTAGCATTCTCTATAAGAATTTTATAAGATCTTAGAGCAAATTGAAGGCCTGGATCCAGCGCAAAACTATCGGACAAATAAATTTCATAAGAACCCCCAAGATGAAACCCAAATCCGCCTGTGGTAGTATTGGAAACTTCATTTGTCGTTTTAAGGCGATAACTATTGTTTGTAAGGCCAAGCCCTCCCTTTGCAATAAACTGTGATTCTGCGTCAACGCCTTTGAACATGATTAAAAGTAAGGTCATTAATTTGATGATGTTTTTCATAATTTTAAGTGTATTAAAATAGTTAATGGTTAGTGCCGTATAGCAACAAGGCTAAATTATACTGTATTGATAATGAATGAAATAGTTGTTATAGGGTATTTTTATCTAGTGGTATTCAATGATTCTTTACCGACCCCATTGTAACATTTATGATTATGTATATCTTGGTTCTATATGATATAGAACCCTATGCTGAAAAAAGTGCTTCTCAGATTAGTTTTACTATACTTTTATTTAAATACGGCCGGTCTGTTTTCGCAACAAAGCCGGGCACAAAAAATAGATAGCATGCAACGAGAGTTGCAAATGGCAAAAAGTGATTCTGCAAAAATTCGCCAGCTCTGCAAATTGGCACAAGTTTATGTGAGCGTCGATTCTACTAAAACATTTGATCTTGCCAAAAAAGCACTTGACTGGGCCACCAAAAACAAAGACACTTTTGCCATAGCAAATGCCCATTTTTCCCTTTCCTATGCACATGGTGAGTATAGTGACCACAAGAAATCAAAACATCATTACACTATATCAAAAAAGTTATTGGATCAGGTTATAAAAGAACACCCAACAAAAGAACACCAAATGTTATGGGCCATGAGCAATTACAATCTAGGGGTTATTTATGGTCGAGAAGGTTATGCGGACAAAGAGATACAAAGTATGATGGAGGTACTACCAATCATCGAAAAATACAACGAAAAAAAATTTCTAGGAGTACTATATTCCAATCTTGGTATTCGACTATCTAACATTGGTAAAAATGAGCAAGCCTACCCCTATTTTAAAAAAGCGTTACTACTATTTAAAGAAGATAAATTAGACAATCAGTTTGTATATCACAATCTGGCCTTTGCCCTACATCTACATAAAATGGATTCATTAGTAGCCATGAAAAAAAGCCTTAATGAAACCAGGTCATTATTGAACAAAATGCCCGCCGACACGGAATGGGCCAAATATGACTCGTACCTAGGCCTGTATCAAACGGCCACCGGTGAATTTGAAAAGGCGCTTTTCTCATTCAACAAGGCTAGAGATAGAATGCTAAAAGACAAAATGACTGGAGGCCTATCTGAACTTTATGGCTATTATATCATTGCCTATGACAGTCTTAATGATTACAAAAATGCCAAGCTATACGCCCAAAAAAAATTAAAAGTCATTGAAAATGATCCTCTTGGTGAAAAACTAATGAATGCACACTATGCCCTGGCAAAGTATGAATACAAAGACAAAAATTATAAAAATGCCTACGAGCATTTTATAATCTACAACCAAATAAAAGATAGTGTTAAACTTGATTCTATTAATCGAGATATACGAGAGTTAGAAATCCTTTATAAAACCGAAAAAAAAGAAAAAGAAATTCTTTCGCTTAAAAATGAAAATAATAAGACGGAGCTTTCCTTGGCGAAACGCCGTTCCCTTAGTTACTTAATGGCACTTGCGATAGGTGTTTTGACAGTAATTCTTGTGGTTGGCTACCACCTATACAAGAAAAAACAATTACAAGTAAAAAACTCTGAAAAAGAGCATTTAAAAGAAATGGAAGTTCTAAAGCACGAGCAACAAACTAAAGTTTTCAATGCTATGATCGAAAGCCAAGAAAAAGAAAGAAAAAGAATTGCCATTGAATTGCACGATGGTCTGGGGGGAAGATTATCTGCTATAACACTGAAGCTCAATAACAACATGCCTCAGAACATTTCCAAAAAAGTTCAGCAAACTTTATCAGAGTTCAGGCAAGACATTGATCATGCTCTAATAGAGCTTAGGGGTATTGCTAGAAATTTAATGCCAGAAACCCTGTCTAGATATGGGCTTCATGAAGCGCTAAAAGATTATTGCAGCAGTATTCAAGATGACAAGACCAAGGTGGTTCTCCAATTTTATACTGATAAAATTAAATTAAACAACACCACAGCCCTTACCCTATACAGGATAATGCAAGAACTGATAAACAATGCGATCAAGCATGCTAAAGCTTCGGTAATATTAGTACAGTACATCAAAGAAGGTGACAAAATAGATATTACTATTGAAGATAATGGTGTCGGCTTTGAGATGGAGTCAAATGACAAAAAACAGGGCATGGGTTTTTCTACCCTTAAAACTAGGGTAGAATATATGAACGGCGATATAGATATACAAGCAATACCTGCTGAGGGAACCACAATAAACATTCAAATTAATCTTACGGATGATTAACAATACCAAAATTTCAATAATCATCGTTGATGATCATGCCATGGTAATAGAAGGGTTAAAAACCCTTCTTAGTAGAAAACAAAGTATAGATATACTTGCTTGCTTTTCAAGCGCCAAAGAGGCTCTAGAATTCTTAGAAAAAAAACAGGTAGATGTGGTCTTGCTAGACATCAATCTACCGGATATGAACGGAGTAGAGGCTTGTAGCATTATCACAAAAAAACACAAAAAGGTTAAGGTACTTGGGCTAAGTACGTACTGCGAACAAAGCATAATCAACCAAATGATCAAAAACGGTGTTAAGGGCTATTTACTAAAAAATGTGTTTGCCCAAGAACTAATAAATGCCATAGAACAGGTAAACAAAGGCAATGTATACTTTGGTGCAGAAGTGCAAAAGGTAATCATAGACTCAATGTCTAACCCTGATGAAACCCCGGTATTAACAAGACGCGAAAAGCAAATTTTAGAGATGATAGCCGAAGGACGAACTACTTATGAAACCGCTGATATTCTATTTATAAGCCCTTCAACCGTTGAAACCCACAGAAAAAATATTATGAAAAAAATGAACGCCCCGAATGTAGCAGCCTTAATAAAAATTGCAGTAAAAAAAGGAGTGTTGTAAACTAGGTTATCTCTTGACAAAGCTCGATCAATACCCCATTCGAAGATTTAGGATGCAAAAACGCCACCAATTTATTGTCAGCACCACGTTTTGGCTCTTCGTTCAAAACGACAAAACCCTCTGATTTCAATCTTTTGATTTCAGTTAAGATGTCATCCACTGCAAAAGCAATGTGATGCACACCTTCTCCCTTTTTTTCTAAAAACTTTGCTATCGGGCTGTCCTTATTGAGTGCCTCCAAAAGCTCAATTTTATTAGGTCCTGATTGAAAAAAAGAAGTCCGAACTCCTTCAGATGTAACTTCCTCAATTTTATAGTGCGGCGCTCCCAGGAGTTTTTCGAATAACCCGTTAGAGATTTCTAAGTCTTTAACTGCAATTCCGATATGTTCAATTTTATTCATTATCAAGCATAAAGCTCTAAAATACATAATAATGTGCGTATTTTTGCCCAATGGAAACACAGCGTCAGAAAAAAATAGCGACAGTTATCCAAAAAGATATCGTTGATATTTTACAGCGTGCGGCAATTGATGGCGGATTGACAGGCACCTTAATTTCAGTATCTAAGGTTTCCGTCACTTCCGACCTTTCCATTGCAAAAATCTATATCAGTATTTTTCCTGCAAAAGATGCCAAAGAACTTCTCGATGGTATTAAATCAAACACACCATTGATCAAGCATGAATTATCACAACGCACAAGAAATCAATTAAGACGCGTTCCAGAACTACTATTCTTTCTAGATGATTCTTTAGATTATATCGAGGGTATCGAAAATTCTTTAAAAGGTGAGGAGAATCCTGTAAAAAATCCAGATTTATTGGAGAAGCGCAAAAAGTCATAGCTTGAACTTTCCGTTATACATAGCAAAACGATATGTGCGCTCAAAAAGCAGCCAGAACGCTGTAAACATTATCAATTTTATTACTTTTTTGGTCATCGTAATCGGCTCCGCAGCTTTATTTTTGGTGCTTTCTGGTTTTGCGGGATTAAAAACTTTTAGCCTTTCGTTCACAAACGCATTTGATCCAGACCTTAAAGCCCAACCTGCGATCGGGAAGGTTTTTTCAATCTCCCCAGAACAAGAAAATAGTATTACGAATATTGAAGGCCTTGCCTCATACTCCAAGGAAATCGAAGAAAAAGTGGTTTTGTCTTTCGACAAAAAAATGGATATCGCCAATATCAAGGGTGTAGATTCCAATTATACGGTAACTACTGGGGTAGATAGCACTGTTTATTGGGGTGTTTGGAGCGTAAGTAATCAACAGGGCGTTGCAGGTGATGGCATTATGAGAACATTGGGGTTGGCTATTGACGGACGCAAACCCTTGAAAGTTTTGGCCTTGAAACCAGGTACGGGCTCATTTGTGCCAAAGTCTTTGAATGCGAATGACATGTACAATGTACTTCCGATGAGCATAAGTGGCGTATATTCTGTGGAAGCCTCATTGGACAACAAATATGTCTTCCTCGATTTGGGCTTGGCGCAAGCTCTATTGGAAAAAGACAGCACCCAAATATCCGGTATCAATTTCAAACTAAAACCAGATGGAGATGAGCTTACCGTTCGAAAAAAGCTTAAGACGATTCTGGGAAATGATGTACTCCTAAAGAATAGAAGAGAGCTAAACAGCAACCTCTATCGCATGTTGAATACTGAAAATATTGCCGCCTATCTCATTTTTACATTGGTACTGATTATTGCCCTTTTTAATGTAGTTGGGGCGATTATCATGATGATTCTTGACAAACAACAAAACTCCAAAACGCTGTATAGTCTGGGGGCAACGCTGAAGGAGTTACGTCGAATCTACTTCGTTCAAGGAATATTGGTTACGACCTTCGGTGGGATTATCGGAGTTCTGTTAGGGTCTATCCTCATCGGCTCGCAACTCGCTTTTGGGTGGGTTAAGATCGGAAGTATTGACTATCCTGTGGAGTATCAATTGCAAAATGTATTTATAGTACTAGGAACGATTGTTATTCTAGGTATTATTGCTTCCAAAATAGCCAGTAGTAGAATCAATCGAAAACTGATAGCGGCTACCTAGTTGGCGAATTGGTAATCTCCGAACTTCTCCAATACCTCATCAAAAGCGGCAAAAACATCTACTGCCTCGTCACTGGTCACCATCTTCATACGATACGGTTTAAAGTCAGGAATGCCTTTAAAATAGTTGGTGTAGTGTCTACGTGTTTCAAAAACCCCTAATTTTTCACCTTTCCAATCAATGGCCATTTGTAAATGTCGCCTTGCAGCTTCAACACGTTCTGCCATAGTTGGTGGTGGTGCATGTGTACCTGTTTCAAAAAAGTGCTTTACGGCTGCAAAAAACCAGGGGTAACCGATACTTGCACGACCTATCATAGCACCATCCAAGCCGTATTCGTCACGCATTCTCATGGCTGCTTCCGGACTATCGATATCACCATTGCCAAAAACAGGAATGTGCATTCTAGGGTTGTTCTTTACTTCAGCGATAGGTTTCCAGTCGGCTGACCCCTTATACATTTGAGCTCTTGTACGACCGTGAATAGCAATCGCTTGGCAACCTACATCTTGTAGACGTTCTGCAACCTCAACAATTTTGATAGAATTCTCGTCCCAACCCAACCGCGTTTTCACCGTGACAGGTAATTTGGTATGTTCCACCATGGCTTTCGTCAAGGATACCATCAAATCGATATCCTTCAAAATTCCGGCGCCAGCACCCTTGCTCACCACTTTCTTCACCGGGCACCCGAAATTTATATCTATAATGTCAGGACCCGACTTCTCTACAATTTCTACAGATTGTAACATGGAGTCAAGATTCGCTCCAAAAATTTGAATGCCTACTGGCCGCTCCTTTTCGTAGATGTCCAATTTCATAACACTTTTGGCGGCATCCCGAATCAGACCTTCCGAAGAAATAAACTCTGTATAAACTACATCTGCTCCCTGCTCTTTGCACAAAGCGCGAAAAGGTGGGTCGCTTACATCTTCCATAGGTGCTAATAGTAATGGAAAATCTGGGAGTTCTATATTTCCTATTTTGGGCATTCTGCAAAATTACGCTAAAAGCTCCTCGTAGTCAAAACTTGCTCTTTTTACCCTAATCTTTAACAAAGTCTTTTTTCAATCGCATAGGAAAATCATCAGGAACCTTATTTCGCAATGTTTTGTTGCCTTTGTCATCTTTAATGAGTTCAAAAGCATCATACAGACTGCCCAAAGGAGTATATGATTCATATTTGATGTTGTCTTTCGATACTGTAATTATCTGAAACAACTGTGTATATTCCCCTCGGCGAACCATCCAATCCTGGTCTTTAGATTCGTACATTTTGGGGCCACTTACTGAAACGGCATACACCGTTCCTGCGTCTTGAACCACTGTTTTGCCTTCGGCTTCGTTAGAGGCATATCCGCGAGCATAAGTATGGTCGTGCCCTTGTAATACCAAATCTACCCCATACTTATCAATCAAAGGTTTCAATTCTTCTCGTAATGACGTATTGTCGCGTCCTTTAGCGGTAGAGTATATTGGATAATGCATAAATAGGGTTGTCCACTTATTGGTATTCGATGCCAATACCGAGTCTAACCAATGTACTTGAGCTGCTCTTAACTTAGAGTGATCCTTAAAATATTTTGCATCAAACGAAATCAATTTCATATTTCCATAATCCAGAGCATAACTTGTCTCTTTCACCTCTTTAAATGGCCCATTTTTTGGTAGATTGAATTGGGGTCTCCAAAGCGCTGAAAGAACATTATTTCTGTATTCATGGTTTCCAGGGGTCATTATACTTGGTACGGTAGCATGAATATAGCTTCCGGCATAAAACCATTCGCCCCATTCTCTGTTTGACTCACTATGGTTTATCAAGTCTCCGGCATGCAACATAAAATCAACATCTGGAACCATTTTGTAAGATTTTCGTATTACCCTTGACCACATTGATTTAACATCATTCTGGGCATCACCAAAATAAATAAAACTAAAAGGTGTGTTATCGTTCTCTTCGAGTGTTTCTATTTGAAACCATTCACTCCAAGTAGTATCATCATCTGAACCATCACCGACACGATATACATAAGTAGCTCCAGAATCAAGCCCTTCGACCGTCACAGAATGATATGCTGCTTTTACCAACGGCTCTTTATCCCTCTTATTCTCGTTCTCGAAAAATTGGGTGTTAGCCATAATTCGCTTATGATTTTCTTCTAGCCTCAGATCTGGACCATGTGTCTCCTTAGCAACCTCAACATAGGCCTTATCTATGCTTTGGTCTGTACGCCAGTTTAACGCAAAACTATGTGCTGCATCCTCTGTAAGATGTAAAATAATTCTATCAGGTACTTTGGAGGGAAATATAAGCTTGTGCTGTGGTGTTTCAGAGTACAACTGATAATGTGTGTGCCCATGCTCCACTTTTTCTATTTGGGCGACACAAGACCAAGAAGCTATAACAAATAATATTGCTGACCTTATAATCTTTCTAACCATCTCATTGCTACGTTTGGTTTTAAAACTACCTAAACCTAATCAAACCAACAATCTTCAGAATGGACGTTAACCTAAATTTCATATTAGAAGGTAAGCATAGTTGAAATCAGCTCTCTATTACGTTTGACCTTGACCAGCGTACTATCTCCCTCTTCAAAAATTGAAAGTGCCCTCATTTAGCTCATCATATCGATTACCGTGCTATCACCCTATTGAACAACAATATCGTCTTTTAGGAGTCCGGCAACAGCAGCAGAGCGATCTTTGGTAACACCGTCAATTCGCATGTCTATGCCATCATTAGGATAGTTGGGTATAACACCTAAAGCTACTTTGAAACGAGGTACGTCTTCACTTTCGTTTTAGGAATAGATCTTTCTTTTCATTATTTTAACTTTCGCCAGCTATTATCTTATGTTTTATAGGCTTGGTACTCGAAGAAAGGAACCCGAAAACTGGTAAGACCATGTGTACTATAACAGGTATCCATCTTTTGATCAGATTCGATTGCGCTCATCAACCCGTTTCGACTTTTTATTGTCCTTGATTTTTACGTTTCCGAATTTATAGCGGAAACCTAAGGTAAATAATCGATTTTCTGGGCGGTACAAAGAACTGCTACTTTGGTCAAGGAACTGTCGTGAAGTGAACAGGTTGCTTTGGTTAAAAATATCTTCGACCCCAAGAGAAATACTTGCCCTTTTGTTCCAAAGGGTCTTTCGAAAGGAAATTGCCAATTCATTATAGCTGTCTTGAACCGCATTACCTGAGGCAAAAGCCGAAAAATATCTAAAATCTATATTAGCCGATAAGCTCTTATCATTTAATAAGGTGAAGCTATGGGTATTAAAGACAAACCATGACCACTGCCCATTTTCAAGGCTTTGGGTACTTGTATTATCTGAAAAGCGAAATTTACCGTCATATAGGCTAACGAAAACATACGCGTTCCAAAAACTCGTCAACTTTTTGTTTATGGTCAAATCGATACCATACGATATACGACGCTCTAGATTAGTAGTTATGAACCGCATCAAATTGGTCTCGTTATCTTGAAATACCAACTCACGAAAAGGGTTTTTTTCGTTTCTATAAAATAGTTCTACCGTATAATTTTTATCATACGTATAGCCGCCGGAGACGTAATGACGTGTTGCTGGCAAAAGACCTGGATCTCCCTCGATTACCGAAAAGTTACTTTGAAATATTTGAAACGGATTGACCTTATTGAACCGTGGCCTGGTTATTCTACGATAATAATATAGATTATAGTTATGCTTTTTGCTAGGTTCATATTGAACTGAAAAGGATGGGAACAAATTAAAATAGTCGTTGTCAATGGCTCCCGAGCCATTGTCTAAAAGACTCTGCGTCTCAGTATATTCTGCCCTTAAGCCCAGCTTATAATTGAAAGATCCCGTTTTTCCTTTGAAACTGGTATAGGCGGCATAAATATTCTCGTCATACGTAAAATTACCTGTTTCTGTTGGGTCAATGCCCGGTTGGTCTGGGTTGAAACCTTCTTGTTCGATTAGGCTCGTTGAGGCTGTTCCTGCATACCTAAGACCTGTCTCAAACTTTAACGACTTGCCCAATGACGTAAAATAATCCGTACGAAAACTCCATAGATTGATTTGCTGTTTTGAGTCAGTCGTGAAGTCGTTCTCACCCGTGAGATTTCCTCCCGCATCTGAGAAATCGGTCTGTAAGGCTTGATCTCTTCCATAATCGTAAAAAGTATAATGAGCATTCATTGAAACCTCGGCACCGTCTTTCGTCAATTCATGAACATAATCCAAATAATAAGAAGTATTCAATCGTCTCACCTTAGAAACGTTCGTGGTCTTAAAACTTGAACTCAACCCATTGTTGGCATCTCTAATTAATGTATTTGTATCGTAAAACCTATCTGCTTTCGGGGTAAGTATGTTAATTGTGGAAAAACTCAATCGATTCTTGTCATTGATGTCGTAATCAAAAAAAGCATTGAGGTTGTGCCTACCGCGTTGCAACGAATAGTCTTGTTCGGCCGTCCAGGTCAACCTTTCCCCCATTTCACCCAAAAAATTGGTGATGTCGGTATATCGGGTAATATTTTTATCCTTGCTAAAATTATAGGATAACGAAAAACCCGTTTTGCTGCTTTTAAAAAAATGGTCCGTTCCTAAGGAATGTTTTGCGAAAACTCCTTGAACATATCGATTATGTAGCGCACCGTTGTACCCCGAAATAAGGTTTTTCTTCATCTTTATGTTGATTAGCATACCGCCTTCAGCACTATATTTCGCAGGGGGATTGGTAATCACCTCAATAGTTTCTACATTACTTGCTGAGGTACCTGAAAGCAAGTTTATGACATCTTCTTGTGGCAGGTTTACCTTTCGGTCGTTTATCAATATACCTACCGACCTATTTCCTTTTACTGTAAGTTCATTATTGATGATGGCCACGTTCGGGGTGTGTTTTAAAACCTGCCAAATGTCACTATCGGCAAAAGTTGTGTTCTCAATAGAAAATACCAGTCGATCTACCTTTCGTTCTATCCGTGGTTTTTGTTGTGTTAATGTAACCTCCTCTAGCTTCTTGACTTTTCTAATGATTGCTATAGGCCCAATATTGATATCTTTCCTGACCGTTATCGGCAGTAGATCCGATTCGTCTTCGATATAGCTGGCCTTGATAAGATAATCTCCGCTGGAAACATTTGCAATTTCAAAATAACCTTTGTCATCACAAGAAGTGCCGTCTATTTGGGTCGAATCGTTCACGTTCAATAAAAAAACGTTGGCAAAGGCCAAAGGAGTATCATGCGCATCTTTAATACTTCCCATTACATTATAATCTTGGGCGTTAAGATAAGTGGGTATAAAAATGCAACTAAATCTTAGAAAACAAAGAAATCTCACAATGAAGCTAGTTTAAGCTGTCAAATCTACTAAAATTTGAAGTAAAATCTTACGCTATATGTTTAATTCATGCCCCAATTATTGTGGCGTACACAGTCTTGACTATACTCGGTGGTAACTGCTTTCCTCAACCGAACCGCATTAAAAATGATGTATCTTTGCATCCTTAAATGCTTTTCCCGTTTTTATGAAACATATCCGAAATTTCTGTATCATCGCCCATATCGATCATGGTAAGAGTACTTTAGCTGATAGGCTATTAGATTTTACAGGAGCTGTAACTGAGCGAGAAAAGAAAGAGCAGCTATTGGATAGTATGGATTTGGAACGTGAGCGAGGAATTACCATAAAAAGCCATGCAATTCAAATGGAATACATGCATCAAGGTCAAGAATATGTTTTAAACTTGATCGATACTCCGGGCCATGTTGATTTTTCATACGAAGTATCTCGGTCCATTGCTGCCTGTGAAGGTGCGCTTTTGGTTGTTGATGCTGCTCAAAGTATACAAGCACAAACCATTTCAAATCTATATTTGGCCCTCGAAAATGACCTGGAGATTATCCCTGTTTTGAATAAGGTAGATTTACCGAGCGCCAATCCAGAAGAAGTTACGGATGATATTGTAGATCTTCTGGGCTGCGATGCCGAGGAAGTAATTCCCGCAAGTGCAAAAACGGGCATTGGTATCGAGGCAATTTTAAACGCCATTATTGAACGCATTCCAGCTCCAGAAGGAAATCTAAATGAGCCATTGCAGGCCTTGGTCTTTGATTCCGTTTACAACCCTTTTCGTGGCGTTGAAACTTACTTCAGGGTTATTAATGGGGAAATCAGAAAAGGACAAAAGATAAAGTTCGTTGCAACCGATAAAGATTATTTTGCCGATGAGGTAGGAACCTTAAAACTGACCCAAGAAGTCAAGCAGAGCATTCAAGCTGGCGATGTTGGTTATTTGATTACAGGTATTAAGGATGCCCGTGAAGTAAAGGTCGGTGATACCATTACTGATGCTGCAAAGCCAACTCAAAATGCAATTGACGGTTTCGAAGATGTTAAACCAATGGTTTTTGCCGGAATTTACCCCGTAGATACCGAAGATTTTGAAGAGCTCCGTTCCTCTATGGAGAAACTCCAACTTAACGATGCTTCTCTTGTATTTACCCCAGAAAGTAGTGCTGCGCTTGGTTTCGGATTTCGTTGTGGTTTTTTAGGGATGCTCCATATGGAGATCATTCAAGAGCGTTTAGAACGAGAGTTTAATATGACCGTGATCACTACAGTGCCCAATGTAAGTTATCATGCCTTTACCAGAAAAAATCCGGATGCTCCTTTAATTGTTAATAACCCAACGGATTTGCCAGATCCGTCGAGTATAGATCGGGTAGAGGAACCTTTTATTAAGGCCACAATTATTACCAAATCTGATTTTGTAGGTAATGTGATGTCATTATGTATTGAAAAAAGAGGGCAAATAACCAATCAGACTTATTTGACCACAGAGCGTGTGGAACTAAGTTTTGATATGCCATTGGCTGAAATAGTTTTTGATTTCTACGACCGTTTGAAGACGGTTTCAAAAGGCTATGCTTCTTTTGACTATACTCCCATTGGTATGCGCAAGTCAAAATTAGTTCGTGTCGATATTTTGCTGAACTCTCAGCCCGTTGATGCATTGTCAGCTTTAATTCATGCCGATAATGCGGTTACCATAGGCAAAAAAATGTGCGAGAAATTAAAAGAATTGATTCCTCGACAACAATTTGATATTCCTATTCAAGCAGCAATTGGTGCCAAGATTATTTCAAGGGAAACCACTAAAGCACTTCGTAAAGATGTTACCGCAAAATGTTATGGTGGTGATATTTCACGTAAACGAAAACTGTTGGAAAAACAGAAAAAAGGTAAAAAACGTATGCGTCAAGTTGGTAATGTTGAAGTACCTCAGGAGGCTTTTATGGCTGTTTTGAAGTTGAACGATTGATTTTTCATACATCAATTTAGCTGTCCTTCGCAACAAATAAACACTATTTTCCT
>CAZTLZ010000071.1:0-16632 GCA_964614665.1 uncultured Maribacter sp. | reverse complement strand
ATTGTAGATGATACCGAATCGGACAACTATATCATTGAAAATGTGGGATCAAAACTGTACATCGTTACAGATAGAAATGCCCCAAATACCAAGATAATTACCGTCAATGCAGAAAACCCCACTCCAGAACATTGGGTCGATTTTATTCCTGAAACAGAAAACGTTCTCACCCCAAACACTGGTGGCGGGTACTTTTTTGCCGAATATATGGTTGATGCCCTTTCGAAAATATTACAATATGATTATGACGGAAAGTTGATTCGTGAAGTGAAGCTTCCCGGTTTAGGAAGTGCTTCAGGATTTGGAGGAAAAAAAGAAGATGAAGAGTTTTATTTTTCCTTTACCAACTATATTATCCCGGGGTCATCCTACAAATATAATGTGGAAACTGGCGAATATAAATCTTATTGGAAGCCTGAGATTGACTTCAACCCTGAAGATTATGAAAGCAACCAAGTATTCTATAAGTCTAAGGACGGGACCAAAATTCCGATGATGATTACTCACAAAAAAGGAATTGAACTAAACGGAAAGAACCCAACAATACTTTATGCTTATGGCGGATTTAACGTTAGTATTACGCCATCTTTCAGCATTGTAAATGCAGTTTGGATGGAACAGGGAGGCATCTATGCTGTGCCTAATATTCGTGGTGGTGGTGAGTATGGTAAGAAGTGGCACGATGCAGGCACTAAATTGCAAAAGCAGAATGTATTTGATGACTTTATTGCCGCTGGCGAGTATTTGATAACAAATGAATATACATCATCAAATTATTTAGCCATTCGCGGTGGCAGTAATGGTGGATTACTGGTAGGCGCTACCATGACCCAACGTCCAGACTTAATGAAGGTAGCATTACCTGCTGTAGGTGTAATGGACATGTTGCGCTATCATACATTTACAGCTGGTGCAGGATGGGCCTACGATTATGGAACTTCAGAAGAAAGCAAAGAAATGTTTGAGTACTTAAAGGGGTATTCTCCTGTTCACAATGTGATATCAGGTATGGAGTATCCTGCGACCTTAGTAACCACAGGTGACCACGATGATCGTGTTGTACCCGCGCACAGCTTTAAATTCGCAGCTGAATTACAGGAAAAACAAACGGGAAGTAATCCAACATTAATTCGTATTGAAACCAATGCGGGGCATGGTGCCGGAACACCAGTAAGTAAAACAATTGAACAATATGCCGATATTTTTGGTTTTAGCTTATTCAATATGGGTTTTAAGGAATTACCCAATAAAGCCGTATTGAAAGAATTTAAAGATTGACCTCAATATTTTATTCCAATGTCCGTTCTTATCTAGGAACGTCCAATTAATATTTTACAGTCCTGAATAATATTAGGATTCCCCACGAATTAGTATCAAAATTGAATGAACCAATAGGAGAGATACGCCTAACCCTATTTTCGCCAAGAAAATGCTACAAGTAGATCATGTTTCCTTTGCCTATGATGAGCTTCCCGTGCTGGAAGACATCAACCTTAAGATACATCGTGGTGAACACGTATCAATAATTGGCGAGAGCGGCTGCGGAAAAAGTACTTTGCTAAAAATAATTTATGGACTTCTTCACGTCAAGACGGGTGAGGTATACTGGGAAAATGCACAGGTTCTCGGACCATTATACAACCTAGTGCCGGGAGAACCCTACATGAAATACCTTTCCCAAGATTTTGATTTAATGCCTTATACCACGGTTTTTGAAAACGTAAGCCAGTATTTATCAGTATTCGAACCAGAAGAACTTGAGCGAAGAACACAAGAGTTACTTGAGTTAATCGAGATGACCGAATTTGTCGATACTAAAGTTAAAACCTTAAGTGGAGGCCAACAACAACGTGTGGCGCTAGCAAGGGTTTTGGCCCAACAACCGGAAGTTTTACTATTAGACGAACCCTTTAGTCATATTGATAATTTTCAAAAAAACGGACTTAGAAGAAACCTCTTCACTTATCTAAAAAAAGAGAAGATCACCGTTCTCACGGCTACTCATGACCATAATGATATGTTGCCTTTCGCGGATAGAGTTATTGTCTTGAGAGATAAAAAAGTTATTGCAAAAGACACCCCTAAAAATCTATATCAACATCCCAAAGACTTGTACATAGCTTCACTTTTTGGTGAAGCGAACAAGATTCCCATTAATATTGTAAAAACCTATGCTGATACAAAAAGACGTATCATTGTTTATGCACATGAATTCAAGGTGTCAGGTAAGTCAGGACTTGAGGCGATAGTTAATGAATCTTATTTTATGGGTGGGTATTATTTAATCGAAGGTACCTACGAAGGTCAAAATATTTACTTTCACCATTATCAACCCCTAGAAAAAGGAAAAGAGATCTTTTTAAACGTTTCTATAGAAACAATCAACCATCGTATGGCTGATTCATAATTCAAATGAATAAAAGCGGAATTATACAAGAACTTCGATTCAAGGCGGTCCGCAGCAGTGGAGCTGGTGGACAACATGTCAACAAGGTTTCCACCAAAATCGAGCTTTCCTTTGATTTAAATACCTCCAAGTCTTTGTCTGATGTCGAAAAAGAGCGCCTGCTTTTAAAACTGAAAAATAGGTTGACCAAAGAAGGTGTCTTGCTCATGCAATGCGATGAGAGTCGCAGTCAGCATAAGAACAAGGAACTCGTCATCAAACGATTTTTTGAAACCTTGGAGAGTGCTTTGAAAGTTCCCAAAAAACGTAAAAAAACCAAGCCTTCAAGAACATCCATAGAAAAAAGACTGAAAGCCAAAAAAAAGGCGTCTGAGAAAAAAGCCAATAGGTCTAAACCAGATTTAGATTAATTTTTCATAGTACTAGATTTGCATCAAAGCATCATTTACACGTTGAATCGCTTACCGTATAACCATCTCGTTCAACATCTCACGTACATCTATTTCGAAAGTTCCGCAAAGTGATAACCTTGGGCAAAAATTGTAAATGTATCAAGAAGATATTTTCAGATGACTACCACCACACATTGTTTACGTGGGAAACAGGATTAACTAACTCCCCCAATTCTGGATGAATATGTCTCACATTTTGCTTTTCGGCTTCCTGAACAAAGCGTTCAATAGGATCCCTCCAATCATGTTGCGCTAGTGGAAATCCCGCCCAATGAACCGGCATTATTAGACTTGCCTTCGCGTCATGTGCCGCTTGTACCGACTCTTCAGGAAACATATGTATTTGATGCCAGTTTTCATTGTATTGACCACATTCCATAAAGGCGAAGTCAAATGGACCCAATTTTTCACCAACTTCTTTGAAGTGCTGTCCATAACCACTATCACCACTAAAATAGATGCTCTCTAGTTCTGTTTTTAGTACCCAACCTCCCCATAAAGACCTTGCTCTATCCGTTAAACCCCTTCCTGAGAAATGTCGCGTAGGTGTAAAGATGATGTCGATTCCCTCAAAACTGGAAGTATTCCACCAATCAAATTCTTTAATCTTTTCCTTAGCTATTCCCCATTTTTCCAAATGTCTTGAACACCCTAAGGCAACATAGTATTCTTTTACTTTGGGAATTAGCAACTCAATGCTTTCTAAGTCTAAATGGTCGTAATGGTCATGAGTCAGAAGTACCAAATCAATGTTTGGGAAAGCTTCGATAAAATCTAAAGTGTTATCTGAAAATCGTTTAATCGGGAATGGTGAAATTGGCCCCGCATTCGGCCCCAGCATAGGGTCAATGAGAATAGTTTTATTCATTATCCGGAGTAAAACGACAGAGTGCCCGTACCAAACGAATTTCATTTTCTCTGAAGGAGCTAGAAATCCTTCTTCATCAAACGGTAGTATGGGTAATCGCTCTTTGGGCTCCCTTCCCTTCTTCTCAAAAAACTGTTTGTAAAGTAGCTTTGGTATTTGTAATGGCCCAATGTCCATACTCGTCTCCTCTAAGTTCACGAACTTCTTCCCATCCCATTGTTTAGATTGGCTATAATGCTGAACCAAGGTTTTGGTGACCTTCCCTCCAAATTGTTTTGTCATAGAATTGTCTATTCTTTTGGACCTATACTAATTTTAAAGGCAAGTCTGTCAATCGCTTGCCGGTCAATCGCCGAACTGCATTGGCCACTGCTGCCCCAATTGGACCCATTGGTGGTTCACCAACCGGTAAAGGTATCTCTACACCTTGTATAAAATGAACATCAATTTCTTTGGGTGCATGTTTCATTAATGCCATGTCATACGGGCCATAAATCGTAGGGGTCAATTGTCCATCCTCCAATGTCATTTTTTCAAACATTGCTGCACTCATTCCCATAATTATCGAGCCCTCACACTGTGCCCTGACTTGGTCGGGATTCACCATTAAACCACAATCAAACGCGCATGTTACCTTATGTACTTTAATCTCATTGTTCTCAATAGACACCTCTACCACATGTGCGGCCGGTGCATTGGTATCAGAGGAAGCGGCGAAGCCCATAGCACGACCATTGAATGGTTTGTCAATATATCCTCCCTTTTCAGCTGCTAACTTGATAACATCTTTAATCCGTTTTTTATCTCCCTCATCACCTAATAAAGCTACCCTAAAATCCACAGGATTCTTGTTGGCCTTCAAGGCCATTTCATCTATAAAGCTCTCTATGGCAAAGGTATTTGCCAAAAGTCCTAGACTCCGCCACCAACTGGTAGCAAAAGGTAATGTTGTATGCCATTGTACAGCACGATGATTCGGGATTTTATCGTACATGATGTTACCCCCTCTCATGGCACCTATATCAGTACCAAGCATTGTCGTTACAGCACTCGGCATAATAAGTGAATTTACGGCAACATCTCCACTGGCATAACGATGTTCTAACCCTTCAAGCAGGTTATTAACATCTAATTTGCCCCGCATAATATGATGTGTTGGTGGGCGAAACAAGTCATGCTGAAATTCCTCTTGGCGCGTAAAAATGTACTTAACCGGTTTGCCAACAGCTTTCGATAGTTGTATGGTTTGTACAGCATGATTCGTATTCAAACGCCTTCCAAAACCTCCTCCTAAATACGTCGGGATAATATTGATTTTGTCCTTATCCACATCAAAAGCCTCTGCCACCACATTTAGCGTCAGTCCTGGAACCTGTGTAGATAAAATTACCGTTATATCGCCATTGTTATAATCTGCAACCGCTCCATTCGGTTCTATTTGGGCATGCGCCCCGATCGGACTTGTAAACTCCATTGAAACAACATCTACATCTTCAGGATTTAGGACACTCCCCTCTTTTTGCGTAATCATTTCATTGCCTTTTCCAACTTGCAGCATTTCACGAATACCTTCTTCTGTCCATTTTTTAGGGATATCCCACTGTACTTCAACTTTTCTTTTGGCCGCCAATGCTTGTGGATATGACTTTGCGACAACACCCACCCAATCATCCATTTGAACCACTTTTACCACACCGGGCATGTTTTCAGCCTCGGATGTATTTGCGCTTTTAAACTTGGCCCCAACAGCGTTTGGTCTAACTATAGCCGCATGTAACATATCTGGCATATCTGCATCCAACCCGAAAATTGGATCGCCAAACACTTTGGCCTTCAAATCGATACGTTTTATAGGTTTACCAATAAACTTATATGCCTTCATTGGTTTTAGTTCTGGTGTGTCCGGCACATCCCATTCAGAAACGTTTTCGGCAGCCTCGGCATAGGTCATTGTTCTTTCTGCCCCTGAAATAATTCCCTCATTTGTTGTTAAAGTGGAAACATTGACCCCTAACTTTTTAGCAGCTTCGCTTTTTAGCATTTCACGCATTGTGGCTGATAATTCCCTTAAGGGTTGCCATAAACCCCCAACTGATAAACTTCCACCAGTACTCATAAGATCTATGACTCCCGTTTTTGTAGCCGCCCCAATAACTTCGATTTGGTCAATTCGCACATCCATTTCATCTGCAATCATCTGGGCAAAACTGGTAAAAGAGCCCTGTCCCATTTCAACTTTAGGTGAATGAAAAATGATTTTGTTGTCTTTTGTAAGTTCAAACCACAACTTAGCCTCAGTTCCACTTCCCATATATGCCGGGGCCATAGTTTCTGCCATCTCCAACAGAGAACGACGAAGTGGGTTTTTAAATACATATGTTCCAATGGCTAAAACACCAACTGTTCCCAATCCGCCTCGGACTAAAAACTTTCTTCTCGATATTTTCTTATTCCCCTTAGACATTTTCCTCTGTATTTAAGGTTGTAGATTTCTTTATTTCAGCCGCCCGGTGAATCGCTTTTCGCATACGGTAGTATGTAGCACAGCGACAAACATTGATGATATTCTTGTCAATGTCATCATCCGTTGGATTTGGATTTTTTTCCAACAAGGCAGCAGTTGCCATCATAAAACCAGGTTGGCAATAACCACATTGCGGCACTACTTCCTCTATCCAAGCTTGTTGTACAGGATGTGGCTTTTCGGGCGTTCCTAATCCTTCAATAGTTGTTACTTTTTTACCTTCAACGAATTTCATGGCATATGAGCATGAACGCACCTCTTCACCATCTACCATGATAGTACATGCTCCACAAGCCGCTTTTCCACAGCCAAATTTTGTTCCTTTTAAATCAAGGATATCACGAATTACCCAGAGGAGAGGTGTATTTGCATCTTCTATATCGACTGTCTGGGGTTGATTATTAATAATGAACGATATTTTCATGATATGTATTGGTTTAGCAATTAATCTTCTGGAATGATCGCACCGTTGTCTATCCATTCCTTTACAGCTTTTTGATATTCCTCTAAGGGGACTGGGGGTATTTCTCGTGCTGTCCCATCTGCCTTTAGCCCAGGATTCCAAGCCCATAATACCAAAGCATGTTCTGTTAAGTGGTGCATCGTCTCCTCTGGAGTTCTACCGCCATTGCGTTTGGGGTCCATCATAGATTCAGCGACTTCTTTTCGTGATAAGCCTTCCCAAAACATTTGAGCCGGAGCCAAACTCCACTCTGGGGCTCCTGGAACACCTGAATAGTCGTTATTTTCGGTTTGATGACAGGTGGTGCATTTAGTGGCTTCATAACCTAAATTTTCTTCTCCACGAGACATTCCAAAATAATGTGGATGACCATCATCACCTTGCTTGGGAATATTGTCGTTAGGATGACAATTGATGCATCTGGGACTCATCAAGACATCCATCATTTTGCTATAATTTTCATGTGAATCTTCTTTTTCAAGTTTACCAGAGGTAATAGAAGTATAACTTGAATCACTTTTGTTAAAGCTTGAACCAATTAAAATTCCAGAAACAAGTAGAAGTAACAAACTATACCACAAAGTCCTTTTTATCATAATTAGCTATTTAAAAATCTTTTAAACTGGTTTGACCTTTGATCCCATCACATAATATTCCTGCAACTTAGTCAGAACTAAAAAGCTATTCGATTTTTTTAATCCTTATTTTATCTCCGTTAAAAGAGATAACATCCCCAATTGATTTGCCCAACAGTAGTTGTCCAATAGGTGTCCCACCTGAAATGCAGTAAATAGACTGGTTTTTGGTATTAAACTCCCCAGCTGACACCGCCAAGAAGTATTCTGCTTTTGAGGTTGTGACCCAACTACCCAAAACAATTGTCCTTGTCTTGTTTGTAATCGAAATGCGAGAAAGAATAACGGCCATTTTTTCCGCTTCCGCTAGCTGTTGCCCTAACTTCTCACGTTCAAGCTGCAGCATTGCCCTGCCGGTCTCGTGCTTGTCCCCAGCGCTACTTTTCGTTTCTGCGGACAAGGACTCTTGAATAGTATTGATATTTTGATGGATGCGCGATAAACGCTCTTCTACGAATGCTTCGCAAAAGCGATACAAGTTTTCTTTAATAGGCATTCTCAAAGATAGTGAATGATGGCTATTGAGGAAGATGATATAAATCTGCTAAGCGATACATTAAAAAAGATATCATTTCGTCGTCACTAGCCTTATTTTGATACATTTTATAAATCACACCGTGATATTCTTTTTTAAAATATTCCAAATCACCTGTACGGTCTTCACTAAATATTTTCCATGATTTTAACCCAGAAAGCATACGCCGATGTGCTAAAAATCTTCTATAAACCAATTTGAATTCCTCCTGTATCTTAAGATCATTCATCTTACTCTCGTTTTTGGCATATAGTCTCCTATATTCACTGCCGAGTCTAATATCAGCTCTTTCTGCCTCCACAATAAGCTTAAAATAGGCCCTGGACACCAAAGAGTTGAATTTTTTGATAAACTTGGAGTTTTCAAGTACCACAGGATTATTTCCTATTTCCATTGATAATGAATATTCGCACGCATGTTCCTCCAAAGCGTAACTCGATACCATTGTTAAAAATCCTAAGGAAAATATTACTCCTATTTTAAATGATCCTATTTTCATACTTCATATACCGTGTATTGTCCAGTGCTTCTCTATAGAGCACTGAAACTTATTCTAACCATTGCAAAAGAGTATAGGCAGTAAGTAAAATAGTCCTAACTGGCTTGAAAAAAGTCCATTTTGGGGAAAACAAGGTTCGGGGCCGAGCCTTTTATTATAGCCCTAACAATATAGAAATAACTGCCGTTAGGGTCAAAAGAAAATCGATAAAATTGTACTTCGAAGTATTTATTTATACAAAATCCGCAAGCTCTTTACCTACTAAACTACCAATGGCAATGCCCATTCCACCAAGACGTATACCGCAGAACACATGGTCCGAAACTTGTTTCAGAATAGGTTTTTTCTGTTTTCCAATACCCATAATACCACTCCAAACCTGGTCTATTTCAAAATTGGTGTTAGGTAGTATGACTTCTTTGAGTAAGGCTTGCAACTGGTCTTGAATTATCTGGGTTAGTCCAAAAGAAGTGGTTTCTTCTCCCTCAAAATCCAAATTCCTTCCTCCTCCTAAAAGAATACGGTTATCGACATTTCTAAAATAATAGTAGCCCTCATCTAAATGAAAAGTTCCTTTAATATGAAGGTTTTTGATGGGCTTGGTAATCAAGACCTGTGCTCGCGCTGGTTTAACAGATTCCTTTAAAAGTTGCGCTGCAAAACCATTGGTTGCTATAAACAACTGTTTCGTTTTAAATGTCGAAACCTCCGTTTGAACGGTTACACTAGTACCAATGTCGCTAAAATCTTTTACCTCTAATGCGTTTAAGATGGTGATGTTGTTCTTTCGCGCCAATTTCAAAAGACTTGTCATCATTTTACCTGTATCAAGCTGTGCTTCGAACACGTTGGTAATATATTGATCAACAATATTTCTATATTCAAAGGTGTTTTTATGAATATTAAAAGGGTTATCTCCAAAAATAGGATTCAACAGTGTATTTACCCTATCTATTTCATCTACACATTGATTAAATAGCATATCATCTTTTCGAAGAAACAGTTCATGCCCTCCATGCCGCTGAAAGTCAATAGCGGTATCTCCAAGATTTTTTCGAAGCAATGCAATGCCTTCAAAACGGCTTTTAACTAACTGTACTGTCTCTTCCTCCGTATGATGATTCAAATCTGACAAAATCTCAGATATACTTCCGAAACAAGCAAATCCAGCATTCTTTGTGCTGGCACCCTGAGGTAGATACCCTTTTTCCAAAACCAATATTTTAGCTTTTGGATGGTTTCTACGCAAGGCGAGGGCACAATTTAGACCAACAATACCACTACCAACTACGGTAAAATCAACATTTGAAAACCACGATTTGTACTCCCAATAACTCAGCTTCATGATACTAAAATACGAACTTATAGAGTTCGAAATGAAGAATAAAAGGTGCGTATAAGGTGATTTTTCATCTAGAAATGCACAAAGGGCAAAAAAGACCATTTAGTCGGTTTTAGTACCGTTCATCGATCATTTAAATAAACCATACTACGGATATACACATGTATTTCATCGATTAACCACTAAAAACACTGTTTTCTCAACAGTCAATAGGCAAACAACCGACCACTTGGTCGGTTGTTGCTTCAATTATCGATACGTTTTTGGTGGTATTTGTACTGAAACTAGTCAGATTCCGACTCCATTTCAAAGTCTTCCATGAATTTCGTGGTATAGTTGCCCGCAAGGTAATCCGGATGATCCATCAATTGCCTATGAAAAGGAATCGTAGTTTTTATTCCTTCGATTACAAATTCATCTAAGGCCCGTTTCATTTTATTTATGGCCTCTTCTCTAGTTTGGGCTGTGGTAATTAGTTTAGCGATCATGGAGTCATAATTGGGCGGAATGCTATAACCGCTATACACATGTGTATCCATTCGAACGCCATGTCCCCCTGGGGTATGCAACGTAGTAATCTTTCCTGGGGAAGGTCTAAAATTGTTATAGGGGTCTTCAGCATTGATCCTACATTCAATTGAATGTAGCTTCGGCAAGTAATTTTTACCAGAAATAGGAACACCTCCCGCTACCAAAATCTGCTCGCGTATTAGGTCATAGTCTACCACTTGCTCTGTTATCGGGTGTTCTACTTGAATACGTGTATTCATTTCCATGAAGTAAAACTTGCGGTGCTTGTCAACCAAAAACTCGACGGTCCCGGCACCTTCATATTTGATATACTCTGCTGCTTTAATGGCGGCTTCCCCCATTTCCTTTCGCAATTTATCGGTCATAAAGGGAGAAGGGGTTTCTTCAGTAAGTTTCTGATGTCTTCGTTGTACAGAGCAATCCCTTTCTGAGAGATGACATGCTTTGCCATATTGGTCACCTACTATCTGAATCTCGATATGACGTGGTTCTTCAATGAGTTTCTCCATATACATACCTCCATTACCGAAAGCAGCAGTAGCTTCTTGTACCGCACTATCATAAAGGTCTTCCATTTCATCCTCTGACCAAACGGCTCTCATTCCTTTTCCTCCGCCACCTGCTGTTGCTTTTATCATCACAGGGTAGCCCATTTTTTTGGCTATCTTTTTAGCCTCGGCAACATCTTTCAAAATACCATCAGACCCAGGAACACATGGTACTCCTGCCTTTTTCATGGTTGCCTTGGCCGTAGCCTTATCACCCATTTTGTCGATATGTTCGCCTGAAGCCCCGATAAATTTGATTTGATGTTCCGCGCAGATTTTGGAAAACTTAGAGTTTTCAGATAAAAATCCATACCCAGGATGAATTGCATCGGCATTTGTAATCTCGGCCGCAGCTATAATATTGGGTATTTTAAGGTAAGACTCACTACTAGGTGCAGGGCCAATACACACTGCTTCATCGGCAAAACGTACGTGAAGGCTTTCTTCGTCAGCTTTCGAGTATACAGCCACGGTTTTAATACCCATCTCTTTGCACGTTCTTATGACCCGAAGTGCTATTTCCCCCCTATTTGCAATCAATATTTTCTTGAACATCTTTGGAAATTTTAAATTCTAAGTTCTAAATTCTAAATACCGGTTGGTATTTAACATTCAAAGCTTAAAATTTATTTATGATGGATCTACTAAAAACAAAGGTTGATCAAACTCAACAGGCGATGAATCATCTACTAGTATCTTTACGATTTTACCTGAAACTTCCGATTCAATGTCGTTGAATAACTTCATTGCCTCAATAACACAAAGTACATCGCCCTTACCTATATCACTACCAACCTCAACAAAAGCCGGCTTATCTGGGCCTGGTTTTCTATAAAAAGTACCTATAATAGGTGATTTGATAGTAATGTATTTAGATTCTTCGTCATTTTCTTCAGTGGCAGTTGCTTCTTTGGCAGCTGCAGGGGCTTCAACCTGTGCCTGTGGTATCTGGGCTACTGGAGCCTGCGCAATCGGAATTTGTTGTACATAGGCCGGTTCGTTACCCCCCGAAACAGAACCGGTTCGAATGGTTATTTTGATATCCTCCATTTCCAGCTTTACCTCACTAGCACCAGATTTGGCCACAAATTTGATGAGGCTCTGAATTTCTTTAATATCCATAGATGTTGATTTTTTGCTCATTAGTTAGTTATATGCCCATTTCAAATAAATCGACCCCCATGTAAACCCACCGCCGAAAGCGGCAAATACAAGATTATCGCCTTTTTTCAATTTGTGCTCGTAATCGAATAATAATAGTGGCAACGTTGCCGAGGTCGTATTACCATATCTTTCAATATTCATCAGAACCTTTGAAGTTTCAAGACCCATTCGCTTAGCAGTAGCATCAATAATCCGTTTATTCGCCTGATGAGGTACAAGCCATGAAACATCAGTATTTTTCAAATTATTACGAATCATTATTTTCTCGGCTACATCAGCCATGTTGGATACTGCGAATTTAAAAACCGACTTGCCATCTTGAAAAATAAAATGTTGATCCGCATCCACCGTCTCATGGGTCGCTGGTAGCAAAGAACCACCTGCCTCCATACCAAGAAACTTTCTGCCCGAGCCATCAGCTCGCAAGTACTCATCTTGAACCCCTAAACCTTCTTCATTTGGCTCGAACAATACCGCTCCTGCTCCATCACCAAAAATAATACACGTAGTTCTGTCTTTATAATTGATAATTGAAGACATTTTATCGGCTCCGATTAATAATACTTTTTTGTACCGCCCAGATTCAATATAGCTTGATGCGGTCGACATTCCGAAGAGAAAACTGGAGCAAGCTGCCAGCAAATCATAGGCAAATGCGTTCGTTGCACCTATTTCAGAGGCTACGAAAGCAGCAGTTGAAGCTACCATACTATCGGGTGTAGCAGTGGCTACCATTATTAAATCAATCTCAGCGGCATCAATCCCCCTTTTCTGGAGCAAATCATTTGCTGCTTTGATGGCTAGAAAAGAAGATCCTTCGCCTTCTTCTTTTTTTAGAATTCTTCTTTCTTTGATCCCAGTACGAGTAGTAATCCACTCATCATTGGTCTCGACTATTTCCTCCAACATTTGGTTGGTCATTACAAATTGAGGGACATAGCCCCCCACAGCCGTAATGGCTGCTCTTAGTTTGCTCATTCTAAACTTGATTTTGTCAAAAAACTCTTCAAAAATGGTTCAAAATTGGCGAAAATTACTCATTTTATATGACTTTTTATCTGAAAACGACAAATTTCAGAAAATTAAGAAATCTGGAATAGTCAAGAAAATTCATTCCTTTTTGCCCGCCCAGTTTATTCAAAAACCATAAATACTAAAAAAACTCCCACTTCAATTAATGGGAGTTTTTCTATCTATTTGATTTGCAGCGCTATGCTTCTGCCTCCTCAGTTTTATCTATCAAAACCTGACCTTTGTAGTATAGTTTTCCTTCATGCCAATGTGCTCTATGGTACAAGTGCATTTCACCAGTTGTAGAATCAGTTGCCAAGGTAGGAGCCACGGCTTTATAGTGTGTTCTTCTCTTGTCTCTCCTGGTTTTCGAAATTTTTCTTTTAGGATGTGCCATTTTATAACTTATTTATCCGTTATTAGATTTTTCAATGCATCCCATCTGGGATCCGTATTTTCTTTATTTTCCTTTTTGTCTTTTGGTTGTAGTTCTTGAAGCTTGGTCAATGCCTCTGATTTGAGAGAGCCATCAAGTACTCCTGGGTGAATCCTTTTTTGAGGAACAGCCAAAACCAACATCTCATAGATATATTGAGCAATATCAACTTGATGCTCCCCATGGGGAATTACCAATATCTCATCATCGTCATTGTTGAACTCTTCACCAAACTTGACGACAAGTCCTAGATGAGCGGAAATGGGTTGCTCATAAGGCTCGCTACTACTATCACAATCGACGTTTACAGTGCCTTTTGCTACTAGGTCTAACTCCAACATCGTGCTAAGTTTGGTCATTAAAACCTTCAACTCAATGTTCGCAGCGTTGTACTCTGTATATTCAAAAGATTCAAAGAACTCATTTTCAATGACGTATTCAAACTCGTGCTTTCCTTGTTTCAATCCTGAGAAAGGAATTGTGAACTCCCTTTTTTCCATCGTAACCCACTAAATTTTACCCGCCAGCCTTAAACACCAAACTATCATGTTAACAAGGCGGGTGCAAAGATACTATTATTTTAATACTGTACAATACTAGAACAAATGAAATAATTTGGTTGGTTAAGCCTTGCGCGTCCATGAGGAATTGGGGTTGTCTATCTTCTGACCCTTTGTTTCTGCAATACGTTATCGGTGAGTTCACTAAATTCTGTACGGTTCTTGAAAATGCGAAGTGCCGTGAATACTGCTTCTCTAAAAGAACTATGATCTGCTTTGCCTTTGCCGGCTATTTCATAAGCAGTACCATGATCTGGTGAAGTGCGTACTTGATTTAAACCTGCCGTGTAGTTCACTCCCTTGCCGAAAGAAAGCGTTTTGAAAGGGATAAGCCCCTGATCGTGATAGGCCGCCAATATCGCATCGAAGTTCTTATACCCATCTGAACCAAAAAAACTATCGGCCGAATAAGGCCCAAATACCAGATGCCCTGCGTCTGACATTTCTTTGATTACCGGCTTCAGAACATCCTCGTCTTCTTGGCCAATGGTTCCATTATCTCCACTATGAGGATTGATGCCCAACAAAGCAACTTTCGGTCGTCGAACACCAAAATCCATTTGAAGTGATTTTTCAATGGTCCGAACTTTTGTTCGAATCAGGATTGGATTGATAGCAGCCGGCGCATCCTTGACAGCTACATGATCGGTCAACAAACCAATCTTCAAATTATCAGTAACCATGAACATCAGGCTTTCACCTTCAAGTTCTTGCGCTAAAAAATCGGTGTGTCCGGGAAAATTGAAATCTTCCGATTGAATATTATTCTTATTGATGGGCGCGGTAATCAACACATCTATTTCTTCATTTTTGAGCGCCTCGGTCGCTGCTCTTAAAGACTTTATTGCAAATTCCCCTGCTTCCTTAGTAGCCTCACCAAATTGAAGATTTGGCACTTCTTTCCAGACATTAACCACATTTATTTTCCCTTCAGTTGCATCTGAAGCATTTTGAATACCATGATAATTGATATCTATATTCAATGCCGATTTTTGAGCAGATATGGTCTTATTAGAGGCAAAAAAAACGGGGGTGCAAAAATCGAGCATCCGCGAATCTTCAAAGGTTTTAAGCGCAACTTCACAGCCGATTCCATTTAAGTCGCCGACCGATATTCCCAATTTTATTTTTCCGTTTTCTTGCATGATATTATATACCTTTGCTACAAGTGCAGAAGACAAAACTAGGCAATAAAAACGGAACATGTTCACAGGAATAATTGAAACTTTGGGGGAAGTCTCAAATTTAAAACATGAGGGGGGCAATCTTCATATTACCATTGATTCACATCTTGCACAAGAGCTTAAAATCGATCAAAGTGTGGCTCATAATGGTGTTTGTTTGACCGTCGTTTCTTTGGATGAAAATATATTTACTGTTACAGCAATAGATGAAACACTACAAAAAACCAACCTCGGAAATCTGAAAATAGGAGATAAAGTCAATTTGGAACGAGCCATGATTTTGGGAAGTCGCCTTGATGGACATATCGTTCAGGGCCATGTCGATCAAACTGGAGTTTGTACTTCGGTAGCAGAAAAAGACGGCAGTTGGTTTTTCTCTTTTGAATATGAAGACTCGAACAACAATACTACCATAGAGAAAGGTTCAATTACCATAGACGGCACCAGTTTAACGGTTGTTGATTCAGGAAAAAATACTTTCAGTGTTGCTATAATTCCATATACCTACGAGCACACCTCCTTTAATTCTTATGAGGTTGGCACTATTGTTAATTTAGAATTTGACGTTATCGGGAAGTATGTGGCGAAATTAATGCAAAACAGTCTTTAATATTTTTTATACCTCGAATCGGTTACTGGATATTAGAAATTCATACGTACTTATTTATACCTTAAAAAATATCTTTCTTTGATACAAAATATGTGCAAGTAGCACGTAAAAAGCAACAACCGTAAGGCCATATAATAAAGAAGAAAGCTGCATTGACATAAAATCATGCACATAAATAGTATCAAAAAGCCATCCGTGTAGTGAGGTTTCGCCAACTTTGATCATTCCCATTATTTTACTGATAAAACTAGATAGAAAGTATAGTATTATGGCATTGGCCCCCGCATATCGGAATATGCTTCCGAATTTCATCCCTTTTACATCTGTTAGATAATAAATCAACGCAAGAATCAGATTAGCCCAACCTGCAGTTACTAGAACGAAACTACTTGTCCAAAGTGCTTTGTTGATGGGGAAAAACTCGTTCCAAATATAGCCCACTATTAGCATCGCACCGCCTATTCCCACTAAAAGGGTTGTTTTTTTCTCTTGTTTTGAGGTTAAAATGAGCCCCGTGAAAATCCCCAACAATGAACTTGCAATAGAGGGAATGGTACTCAATAGGCCTTCAGGATCATAATCCGCCTTGTAGTTATGGGTTCCGAATACTTTTACATCCAACCAATTGGCAAAGTTGTTCGGTGCCCGCTCAAGCGTCGATTCAACCCCTTCAACAGGAACAGCGGTCATTAGCAGCCAATACCCTATTAGGAAAAAAACGGTTATTCCTATCAAAGTCTTCCAATTAAAATTGAGGAATAGAATGGATGCAAAAAAGAAAACAACTCCTATTCTTTGCAAAACACCTGGGAAACGGATATTGGCAAAATCTTTGAAAAAGGGAAAGCTGAGTGTAAACGCCC
>CAZTLZ010000070.1:0-16633 GCA_964614665.1 uncultured Maribacter sp. | reverse complement strand
CCTTATAGAACAACATGCACGTGGTGGATTCTCTCCGACCTCACTAAGTAACTACATTAGAAACCCGATTGATTTTTACAAACGAAACCTATTGGGTATCGATGATACTCTCGAAGTTGAAGAAACCATAGCCGCAAATACTTTCGGGACAATTGTTCATGACACCCTAGAGGAGCTATACACACCATTCATCGGCAAAATCTTAAGTCCTGAAATGCTAAATACAGCTAAAACGAAAATTCATGATGTAGTCAAACATCACTTTTCGAAAAGCTATATGGAAGGTGACATTAGAACTGGAAAGAACTTAATCGCGTTCAATGTAGTGAAACGCTATATCTCGAATTTTATAGATCTGGAAATCATAGATACCAAGAACCACGAGATCAAAATTGTAGGGATAGAACAAAAATTATCAATTCCCCTAACTATTCCTGGAATTGAATTTCCCGTTGTTCTAAAGGGAAAACTAGATCGCATTGATCAAAGAGATGGACTCCTTAGAATAATCGACTACAAAACTGGTAAGGTGGAGTCGAAAAATGTAGAAATCGTGGATTGGGAGGTAATCACCACCGATTATGACTACAGCAAAGCTTTTCAGCTCTTATGCTATGCATTAATGTATGCCACTGACCATCATTCAGTCGAAACACTAGAGTCGGGTATTATATCGCTTAAAAACTTGAATGCAGGCATCCTGCGCTTCGCCACCAAACCGCATAAAGGAAGTAGAACAAAAGAATATTCGATAACAGCAGATACTTTGTTGCTTTTTAAAGAGGAATTAAGCAGGTTGATTATCGAAATTTGCAATCCTGAAATTCCTTTACAAGAAAAGGAGGTTTAATTTATTTCTTATCAGGTCTACTCGGTCGTACTTCAATCTTGCTAGGTAAAGTTCTAGGGTGCATTTTCAATAAATCCAATACCAATTCACCAATGTCATCCGGCTGAATTTTCCAAGCATCTTTCTCCGAGGGTTCATTATTGTTAAAATGGGTTGCCACGGAACCTGGCATAATAGTGGAGACTTTTATATCATACTTTCTCAAATCAAGCATCGCCGCTTGGGTAAATCCTACCACCCCAAATTTAGTCGCGTTATAGCCAGCCCCTTGGGCAAAGAAATTAGTGCCTGCCAAACTAGCTAAGGTAATATAGTATCCTTTAGATTTTTTCAAAGCTTCGACAGAAGCTTTTAAGGTATGAAAAACACCGTTCAAGTTCGTATCTATCATCTGATGCCATTGCTCGTCTGACATCTCATCAATAGGTGCAAAATTCCCAACACCTGCATTGGCGAGCACAACATCCAATTGACCCCACTTTTCCAAAATTTGCTGCACGGCCTTTTTCTCATCGTCATGTACTGTAACATCCGAAGCTAGGGCGAGAACATTATCTTCGTCACCCAAATACGCTGCTGCTCTTTCCACAGTTTTAAGCGTGCGTCCGCTAATGGCAACTTTCATTCCCGCTACTATCAGTTTTTGAGCAACACCGAAACCAATTCCCTTAGATCCACCGGTGATGTAAGCTACTTTACCTTTTAATGTTGTCATTAGTTTTTATCTTTTCAGTAAAGATAGGTATGTCAGGTAGTTATTGAAAAGTTGAATAAAAAAAGCTGAACCAAGGTTCAGCTTTTTTACTTCGTGTGGAGAATACCGGAGTCGAACCGGTGACCTCTTGCCTGCCAGGCAAGCGCTCTAGCCAGCTGAGCTAATCCCCCCAAAAATGGCTTGGGCAAAGGAAATACTTTTTAGGTAAGTAACAAAATTCAACCTGAGGTAATTCCTTAGGTTCTAATACTTTTTAACCCGGAGCACTAAAACCGGTATTTTAATGAAAAACTCAGATTTTAAAACAGTGTTCTTTTCCCACAGTTTTTTGAAGAACCCCCGTTTTCTCCTAAAAACACAAAGTAAATCAGGTTGTGTTGATTGAAAATGTTCCAAAACACCTTGGTACGTAGTTGCATTCTCTGTCAATGTCAATTGATCGCTAATATCCATTAATGCGGGATGTACTTTCAAATCATCAGCGGAGTACCCAGGTGTTTTCACCAAAAGAAGGTTGACCCCAGCATTGAACTTTTCTCGTATCATTAGTAAGGGCTCTAATAAGCGCTTTTTTTTCAGAATACCTGATTTAAAAGCGGTTAGAACAGTTTTAAAAGGTTTGAAAACTGTTCCTTTGGGCACAATAAGTGCGGGAATATTAGTTCTTTTTATAATCCTGCCGGTGGTATTTCCCAAATACAACTCCTCTTTTATATCATTGCTTCTTGGCGCTAGAATAATCAAATCGATTCCCAGTTCCCGGTCTATCCCTTTAAGCCCGTCTACTATATCCCCGTTATAACTCGCTAGTTTGATAGTGACGTTTCCTGCATTCACTTTTCCTATTACTTCTCTTAAACGCTCCTTACTTCCAGCGGCTACTTTGTCTGAAATATTGGCCAAACTACCTGCTTTTGCGGAAACATTGAAAACATCCATGAGAAAAACGTCTCCTCCAAATTCAGAAGCAAAATCTACGGCGTATTGCAAAGTTTCACCCGTATTCGAACTGGTGCCTATAGGTACGAGAATGTTTTTCATTTGAATGGATATTGATTAATATTCTAAATTTACAACAAATTGAATTTCGCCAATGATTCGAAGTGCAAAGATATCTGAAATACCTGACATTTTACAATTAACCGACGCCTGTACAAGATCTATGATCGAAAAAGGAATTTATCAATGGAACGAACATTATCCGTCTGCCAGCGCCTTTGAAAATGACATCGAACGAAATGAGTTATATGTTTTGGAAGTAGATGAAAAAATTATTGGCACAATCGTAATATCCACATTTGTAGATGCCGAATATATTCCTATAAAATGGTTGACCCCAGATGCAAATAACGTCTACATCCACCGTTTATCGGTACATCCAAATCACCAAGGAAAAGGATATGCACAGCGCTTAATGGATTTTGCAGAAACCCAGGCCAAAAAAGATGGCTTTGTTTCTATTCGTTTAGATACCTTTAGCCAGAACAAACGTAATCAACAATTTTATGAAACCAGGGGTTATCAGCGTCTAGGAGATATTTTCTTTCCAAAACAAAGTGAACATCCTTTTCATTGTTACGAACTCGTATTGTAGCCTATGGTAGTTCGTAATACCGCAATTAATCTCAAGAATATCAATAAGCTTGCAATACCGGCGACCATTGCCGGAATTGCCGAACCACTATTATCGATTACCGATACTGCAATTGTTGGCAACATCCCTGTTGATGGATTGGAATCGCTCGCCGCCGCTGGCATCGTGGGTTCTTTTTTGTCCATGTTGATTTGGATTCTTGGCCAAACCAGGAGTGCTATTTCCGCCATCATTTCACAGTACCTAGGTGCTGGAAAGATAGAGCAGGTGAAAACACTGCCGGCTCAGGCTATTTTTCTGAATATCGGATTGAGTATTTTGATTTTGGCGTCTACAATTTTCATAGTAGAGGAAATTTTCGAATTACTCAATGCCTCTGGCAAAATATTAGCGTACTGTGTTTCTTATTATTCTATCAGGGTTTGGGGCTTTCCTTTGACCTTATTTGTTTTTGCCATAATGGGTATTTTCCGTGGACTCCAAAATACGTTTTGGCCTATGATGATTGCCATCGTCGGTGCTGCTTTAAACGTAATTCTTGATTTAATCTTTGTTTACGGGCTAGACGGTTTGATCGAACCCATGTATCTAGAGGGCGCAGCCTGGGCAAGCTTAATAGCCCAAGCGGTTATGGCGATTATGGCCTTTGTGCTACTACTGACCAAGACCAATATCAGCCTAAAATTTAAATTCCCATTGCATTCGGAATTGGGAAGGTTGATCGGCATGAGCCTGAATCTTTTTGTACGAGCCATAGCTTTAAATGCTGCATTGATATTGGCCGTTAGAGAAGCTACGGCCCTGGGCGATCGTTATATCGGTGCACATACCATTGCCATCAATATATGGTTGTTTGCAGCTTTTTTTATTGATGGATATGGCGCCGCCGGAAATATTATGGGCGGTCGTCTTTTGGGTGCCAAGGATTATAATGGACTATGGTCTTTGGCTAAAAAAATAACACTTTACGGGCTTTTGGTCAGTCTTATTCTTGTCCTCCTAGGGATTATATTTTACACCCCAATAGGTCGCTTGTTTTCTAAAGACCCAACTGTACTGGATACCTTCTATTCCATTTTTTTTATCGTAATCCTAGGGCTGCCTATGAATACCATGGCCTTCGTTTTAGATGGACTTTTTAAAGGCTTGGGAGAAATGAAATATTTGAGAAACACTTTGCTTGCAGCTACATTTCTAGGGTTCGTTCCCACCTTATTTCTTGGCAAATACCTAGAGTGGGGCTTTTATGGCATCTGGATAGCCTTTACTATTTGGATGATTATTCGAGGAGGAGCCCTTGTTTTTAAGTTTAGAAGAAAGTTTCGACCCTTGTTACAAAACACCTAATTTTGAATAAAATACTTTTCTATGGGAACTGACAGACAAAACGGAAGTCTATATACCAAAATTCAAGGCATGGTGGCCATAGTTGAATTTGGGCATCCCGCTAGTAACTCTTTTGTTGCCGAACTACTAGACCGACTAACGGCGGAACTCAACAAGCTTTCCGAAAATGCAGCTATCTCCGTAATCATTTTAAAATCGGAAGGTGATAGAGCATTTTGTGCAGGTGCTTCTTTTGATGAATTGATGGCGGTTACAACTCTAGAAGAGGGCAAGGTTTTCTTCAACGGTTTTGCAAACGTCATCAATGCAATGCGTACCTGTAAAAAAGTGATCATTGGTCGTGTTCAGGGCAAGACAGTAGGCGGTGGAGTGGGGTTGGCCTCAGCTTGCGACTATGTTTTTGCCTCGGTGGAGGCATCCGTACGTCTTTCTGAACTGACTATAGGCATTGCTCCTTTGGTCATCGCACCAGCAGTTGAACGTAAAATAGGTGCGGCAGCTATTTCTGAATTATCACTCTCACCATCAGAATGGAAAAATGCTTACTGGGCAAAAGAAAAGGGATTATTTTCAAAAGTCTTCGATAGCACAAAGGAATTGGATAAGGAATTGGAATTCTTCGCACAGAAATTGGCTTCCTATAATCCCGAAGCTTTGGAGGAATGGAAAAAGGTCCTATGGCAAGGAACCGCTCATTGGAATGAACTTCTTACTGATCGAGCAGCCATTACAGGAAAATTAGTGCTCTCTGAATTCACTAAAAATGCACTTTCCAAATTCAAAAAATAATAAGCTAAAAGATTTATCGTTCTAACCTTCTAACTCAAATTCTTATGGACTTTTTGAACTTTATCAACGGAGATCTTGTTTTTCCTATCCTGGCCCTTTTTGTCGTAGTCATCTATTTCGTGAACCGTATTAGAGCAAGGCGCAGGTTCAAACGATAGTACCAAAGAATTCATTTGAAAGAATCCCTACCTTTGTCGCTCATTAAGTTCAACATGAGCAACATTAGAATTACCAAACAATTTAATTTCGAAACAGGACATGCCCTTTATGGATACGATGGCAAGTGCCGAAATGTTCACGGGCATAGCTATAAGCTTTCAGTAACCGTTATTGGCAATCCCATTTCAGACACCTCCCATGTAAAATTAGGTATGGTCATTGATTTCGGTGATTTGAAAAAAATCGTGAAAGAAGAAATCGTCAATCAATTTGACCACGCTACCGTTTTCAATAAAAACACGCCTCATATCGAATTGGCCAAAGAATTAATAGACCGGGGCCATAATGTAATTTTGGCTGATTATCAGCCTACTAGCGAAAATATGGTTGTTGATTTTGCAACGAAAATAAAAGCACGTTTACCAGAAAACATTAAATTACATTCTTTAAAATTACAGGAGACCGATACTTCTTATGCAGAGTGGCATGCCTCTGACAACTAGTAACCACTACCCTTTTCACTATCTTTATAGTTAAATGACGACCATAAACATTCTGCCAGGCAAAAAAGTATATTTTGCTAGTGACAACCACCTAGGGGCACCTACAATGGATGCAAGCCGAACTCGTGAAAAAAAATTCGTAACGTGGTTAGATGAGGTCAAAAAAGACGCAGGTGCAATCTTCCTTTTAGGTGATCTCTTTGATTTTTGGATGGAATACAAAACCGTTGTTCCTAAAGGATTTACAAGAACTTTGGGTAAGTTGGCCGAAATCTCTGATTCAGGTATCCCAATCTTTTACTTTGTTGGCAACCATGACCTTTGGATGAATGGTTATTTTGAAGAAGAACTCAATATTCCGGTTTTTCATAAACCTCAACAATACGAAATCAATGGTGTTTCCTTTTTTATTGGGCACGGTGACGGCTTAGGTCCGCATGACAAAGGGTATAAGCGTATGAAAAAGGTATTTACCAACCCCATTTCAAAATGGCTATATCGCTGGTTGCACCCTGATTGGGGTGTACGTTTAGCACAGTACTTCTCGGTAAAGAATAAAATGATTTCTGGGGATGATGATATCAAGTTTTTGGGTGAAGATAAAGAGTGGCTCGTGCAATACGCCAAACGAAAATTGGAAAGCAAACACTATGATCATTTTATTTTTGGACACCGACACCTTCCTTTGGAAATAGATTTGAACGAAAAATCGAAATATACCAACCTTGGTGATTGGATTTCGTATTATACGTATGCCATTTTTGATGGTTCAACACTTTCTTTGAAAAAATTTGAAGGACAAGGCTGAACCGACCAACTAGTTTGTAAAAGTTCACAACACAAAAGGTCTATTGAGACATTTCCTCCGAGGATAATTCCACTTTCATCGCTGAATTACATATTTCAAACTACTAATAGAAAATCTTATGTGCTCTTTGGACCCTTCGGTCGGTTTAAATAGATAGTTTCTCTTATCAAAAAAGGATTATCGAAGGTCTTTTAGCTTTAATTGAAGAGTTACATTACCCTGCCATTCATTCTCGTCAAGTGAAAAAACCGCATCGAAAGATTTTCTACTTATTACCGAAGGAAGTTTGTCTCCCATATTGAACCCTATTCCCCCCACAGGGCCATATCCATTTTGGGTTACCGCCATTTTCAGATGCGCTCCTTCTTGACCTACACCCTTTGCATAACCCGTATCCTGTAATCCTTCTGCCATAAAAACAGGGGTCATATTTCCAGGGCCAAAAGGTGCGAACTGCTTTAAAATTCGCATCAATTTAGGGGTAATGTTCTTAACTTCTATTTTGGCATCAACACTGATTTCGGGAGTTAGTAATGCCGGGTCGATTGTTTTGGAAACTACTTTTTCAAATTGCTTTTTGAACTCCTCGTATTGTTCTTCCAAAAGTGTTAGGCCCGCTGCATATTTATGTCCGCCAAATTGTTCAATACAGTCCGAACAACCTTGTAGTGCATTATATACATCAAATCCTTTTACTGAACGTGCCGATGCAGCCAACTTATCACCACTTTTGGTAAAAACCAATGTTGGTCTATAATAGGTCTCGGTCAATCGAGATGCCACAATACCTATTACTCCTTTATGCCATGATTTTTTATATACCACCGACGTAAACTTCTCTTCTTCTTTATTTTCCTGAATCTGCTCAAGGGCTTCTTGTGTGATTTCCTTATCAAGGTTTCTACGGTCTATATTGAACTTTTCTATTTCGGCCGCAAATTTTTTCGCTTGTTCTAAATTTGTTTCCGTCAGTAGATTTACCGCGTGCTGACCATGCTTCATTCTTCCCGCCGCGTTAATACGCGGGGCGATAATAAAAACCACATCCGTAATCGTTAGAATCGACTTTTTGATTTGACTAATGATTGCTTTAAATCCTATCCTTGGACTGGAATTGATAACTTCAAGTCCGTGATAAGCCAATACCCGGTTTTCTCCAGTAATGGGGACAATATCAGCTCCAATAGCTGTCGCCACCAAATCTAAGTACGGAATCAAATCTTCAATTGTTTCGCCCTGGTGTGAAGCCAATGCTTGAATCAATTTAAAGCCCACACCACATCCGCAAAGCTCGTCATAAGGATACTCGCAATCGTCTCTTTTGGGGTCCAATACGGCTACTGCTTCGGGTAGATTATCTCCTGGGCGATGATGATCACAAATGATGAAATCAATTTCTTTTTTTTTGGCATACGCTACTTTGTCAATGGCTTTTACTCCGCAATCCAAGGCTATAATCAGCGAAAACCCATTGTCTTCGGCAAAATCAATGCCTTTGTATGACACCCCATATCCTTCATCATAGCGATCTGGTATATAAGTCGCCACATTCGGATAGTACCTCAATAAATACGAAGAAAGCAAAGCTACCGAGGTTGTTCCATCAACGTCGTAATCACCAAAAACCAATATGTTTTCATTATTGAAAACTGCCTCTTCAATACGCTCAACAGCAACATCCATGTCCTTCATTAAAAAGGGGTCATGTAAATCGGAAAGTTGGGGTCGGAAGAATTTTTTTGCCTTTTCGTACGAATCAATTCCTCTTTGCCAAAGCAATTGCGCTACCAAACTATCAACACCCAATGCACTGGATAGTTCATCGATGTTTTTCTCTTCAGGTTTGGCTTTAATGGTCCAGCGCATTGAGGATTTCAGGTTTTATACTAAGTTTGAAGTCTAATTGCAGAAACTTGTTCCCTATTTTGATGGTTAGTGATCTTTTACTTTTTATGAAAAATAGTCTTGATATCCAACTCCGCAAACTGTCGAAACATCTCCATTACGCCACAGTATTTTTCTATGGACAAATCAACCGCTCTTTGTAGTTTTTTTTCTTCAAGATTCGCACCATGAAAATGGTATTCCACAACAACCCTATCAAAGAACTTCGGATGTTCGTCAGTTAAGTTTGCAATTGTTTCAATCGTAAACTCATCTACTTCCAATTTCATTTTCTTTAGTAGGGACGCTACATCAAGGCCAGAACAACCTGCAAGTGATGAAAGCATCAGTGCCTTAGGCCGGAAACCACTCCCGTCTCCTCCATCTTCTTTAGCAATGTCTATTTTTAATGTATGCCCTGAAGGGTTGTTACTTTCAAAGGCCATATTCCCTAGCCATTTGGTTGTGATATGATTTGTTGTCGCCATAAATTTTCGTTTCTTGTGTAATCACAAAAGTAAGATAAAAACTACTCTAAAAATTACAATATGCCTTTAGTAAATCCACTTGACTCTAGTCATAGTCCTGAAACCGCGGAACTTTCCAAATTCTTTAATGAAACCCTTGGATTTTGCCCAAATTCGGTATTGACGATGCAACATCGCCCTGCAATTTCTAAGGCCTTTATCAATTTGAATAAAGCGGTTATGGCCAATGAAGGGCGTGTTACTTCCGCCTTAAAACGAATGATTGCCTGGGTCAGTAGTAACGCCACAGGATGTCGTTATTGCCAGGCACATGCGATTCGAGCAGCCGAACGTTATGGTGCTGAACAAGAGCAGTTGGATAATATTTGGGAATATCGTACTCACCCTGCTTTTTCGGAAGCAGAACGCGCTGCATTGGACTTCTCACTACAAGCTTCGCAAGTACCTAACGGAGTAGATGCAGAAATCAAGGCCCGTTTGTATCGGCATTGGAATGAAGGTGAAATTGTGGAAATGTTGGGTGTGATTTCTCTTTTTGGATATTTGAATAGATGGAACGATTCCATGGGAACTTCAATCGAAGAAGGAGCTGTTGAAAGTGGCGACCAATATTTAGGAAAACATGGTTGGGAGAAAGGGAAACATGATGGGTCGAGATATTAGTTCACGGTTGTTCATTGACAGTTGATAGTTTCTTTTTCTGTCACTTCGAGCCGAGTCGAGAAGTCTTCGCTGTTTTAGATACTTCGATTTTTGGATTATTAGACCGCTTCGTTTTTGAACATAAGGCCCTGCCAATTGCTTGGGTTTTATATTCCGAGGGAAATTTTGATCTTAAATTGTAGCTCCTTTACAACCTCATCCTCAAACCAAGGGTTTTTCGTCAGCCAAAATCGATTTCGAGGTGAAGGATGGGGTAATGGAAAATATTCAGGTGAATACTTCTCATAAGCTCTGACCGTCTCGGTCAGGTTCTTTTCCCTTTCACCTTTTAAATAATATTTCTGGGCATAGGTGCCAATGAGGATAATCAGTTCTAAATTTGGCATGCTATCCCAAAGTTGTTGATGCCATAAGGGTGCGCATTCCGTTCGCGGGGGTAAATCGCCTCCCTTACCCTTTCCGGGGTAGCAAAAACCCATAGGCACCAAGGCAATTTTACTTTCATCATAGAAAACCTCATCAGAAACTCCCAACCATTTTCGTAATTGTCTTCCACTTGGGTCATCCCAAGGTACTCCGGTTTTATGAACCTTTGTGCCGGGGGCTTGTGCGATTATAATGATTTTGGCCTTAGGGTGCCCTGTCACAATAGGTCTTGGTCCTAAGGGCAAATACGCTTTGCAGACTTCGCAAGCTCTAATTTCTGAGAGTAATTTTTTCATGATTTTCTTCCGCCAACGACAATCACGATTTCTCCTTTGGGGGGCTTATCCGTATAATGTTTAAAAACTTCCTCAGCTGTTCCTCGCATGGTTTCTTCATAGAGTTTGGTTATCTCACGCGAGACGGAAACTCGTCTGTCAGCTCCAAAATATTCAACAAAATTCCCGAGTGTTTTAACCAGCTTATGGGGAGATTCATAAAAAACCATGGTACGTGTTTCTTCAGCCAGTAACTTCAAACGTGTTTGTCTTCCCTTTTTTACAGGAAGGAATCCTTCGAATACAAACTTATCACTGGGGAGTCCGCTATTGACCAGAGCCGGAACAAAAGCAGTGGCTCCAGGAAGACAATCAACCTCGATGTTGTTTTCAATACACGCGCGAGTCAGTAGAAATCCGGGGTCGGAAATTGCTGGTGTTCCGGCATCAGAGATTAGCGCTATGGTTTCTCCAGACTGCATTCGCTTCACCAAAGCATCGACGGTTTTATGTTCGTTGTGCATGTGGTGACTTTGCATGGAAGTTGTAATTTCAAAATATTGCAAAAGTTTCCCACTTGTGCGCGTATCCTCTGCAAGAATTACATCCGCTTCTTTTAAAACGCGAATGGCACGCAAGGTCATATCTTCCAAATTACCTATCGGCGTTGGTACCAAAAACAATTTCCCCATGAAACATTATTTCTTTAGCTAAGGTCGTACTTTTTTACCCAAAAAGTAGGAGGAAAGTAAAAGTGCCATTGCAATTAGCGCGCCTACCTGTTCGCCATCACCAACCATCAAATGAGCGAAAAAGGCCAAAGTGGTATTAAAAAAAAGTCCCGCATAAGCCCATTGCTTTAGTGCCCCTCCCTTATTGCTTAAAATTACTGCTACGGCTCCGATTTTACAGATTGCCAAGGGATAAATTATCCAAGTTGGAAAACCCAAGTTCTCAAATACTAAAGTTACATCGGCATTCTTGACAAAATACATGGTTGCCGAGCCTAAAAATAATAGAGACAACAAACCTGTGGCTATCCAGTATAATATTCTTTGTGTTTTCATTGGTCCTTTGATTATTAGATACAAGGTAACTAATGTATATGATACCAAAAAAGACCCCTAAGATTAATTAGGGGTCTTTTTACTATATTTTAAAAGTTTTAAGAAAACCTACGTTCAATCAAAGCCATAAAACGTTCTTCATACTCTTCTTTACCTTCCCAATTTTTGTAATCAGGTTTGACCATATTTGTAATGAATGCTATAGATCGTTCTTCAGAGTCTATAGTGCCCAATTGCGAGAGTACTCGATTGTAATCTTCAGTACTCCCATTGAATAGATGTTTTACAAACGCGAGGCGGTTGTTCAAATCTACTTTTATTTCTTTCCCGTTTAATTTATCGTTCAGTGATTTTGTGACAGTTTCTTTTTTGACACCATTTTCCTTTGTTGGGGTAAACAGTTCTTTGTCATTTTTCATTAATTCAGGTTTCCCTAAAAACTCGGCCAAAACCTCATCTACAGGAGCTTCGCTGGGCATTTCAGAAACCATATGCTTTATCGTATCCATACCAGGAATCATAATGTCTTCCTCGTGCGGATTACTTTCGGGCACCGAAGCATTGTCATTCAACACAGCATTCGCCATGGACTCGAACTTAGCAGCAATGACATTCTTGGAAACATCGATTTCTATATCTTTCAGTTTTTCATCTATGAACTTCAAAACCGCCAATTTCTCGTACATGCTTTTAGCCGCTTCATATAAATCGGTAATCTCGTTCATATTTCTAGAAGTGATGATATCAGTTGATAGCTTCACCAACTCTTCTTTTAATTTCTTTTTCATCTGTGAAAATAAATTGTATTAAGGTCAGATGTAATTTGCCCCCTGCTTCGTCTTATAATCGAAGAAATTGGTTTGGCTCCTTTCATCGGCTTCACTTGATTTGTTACAAAAGATGTGCCCTTTTTTGGAAATCTTTTGATTCACTATTACTTGAACGAAAAAACATCCTATTTTCGTCTAAGAGACAGGTTTAAAACGGGTCATTTGCTTTTTTATGTCTTTTTTAGCACATAACTTCGTTAAAAACACTGATAAGTCCTATTTCTTAGGATTACCTAGAGTTGAATTTAGTCACTAAAATTACAAAATGTTTCTCGAAAATACTGTCAATCATAAAGAACAATTCGGCTGGATAGAAGTTATCTGCGGCTCTATGTTCTCTGGCAAAACCGAGGAATTGATCCGTCGATTAAAACGTGCTCAATTTGCAAAACAGAAGGTGGAGATATTTAAACCTATGGTCGATACCCGGTATGATGAAGACATGGTGGTATCGCACGATGCAAATGAGATTCGTTCGACTCCTGTTCCTGCAGCGGCAAATATTAGAATTTTAGGTGATACCTGCGACGTAGTCGGAATTGATGAGGCTCAATTTTTTGATGATGAGATTGTGACAGTTTGCAACGACCTGGCAAATAAAGGAGTGCGTGTAGTTGTTGCGGGATTGGATATGGATTTCAAAGGAAACCCTTTCGGACCCATGCCTGCCCTAATGGCGACCGCCGAGTACGTCACCAAAGTTCATGCAATATGTACCAGAACAGGAAATCTAGCCAGCTATAGCTTTCGAAAATCGAACAATGATAATATCGTTATGCTGGGGGAAACAGAGGAATATGAGCCCTTGAGTCGTGCCGCATACTATAAGGCAATGCTGCGTGAAAAAGTAAAGGAAATGAAAGTGGAAGTAGAGGAAGTATCGACCAATAATAAGGATACGGATGCCTAAAGCCACAGAAACGGTTCTGGAAATCAACTTGAAATCCTTGGAACATAATTATCACTACTTACGTTCGAGGTTAAGACCTGAAACGAAGTTTTTGGCAGTAGTGAAAGCATTTGCTTACGGCAGCGATGCGGCGGCAATTGCGAAAAGACTTGAACAGCTTGAGATCGATTATTTTGCCGTCGCCTATGTCAAAGAGGGAGTAGCCTTACGTGATGCGGGAATTAAAACCCCTATCTTGGTTTTGCATCCACAGCAAGGCAATTTCGAGGAACTTATTGAACGTTGTTTGGAGCCCAGCCTATACTCTACAAAGGTTTTAAGAAGGTTTTTGGAAGTTGCTAAAAGACTTGGGCAAAAACATTACCCTGTTCATATAAAATTTAATACTGGCCTAAATCGCTTAGGGTTTTGGGAAAGTGATATCGATTTTATTGACAAACAACTGGTTGACACTAATGAAATTAAGGTTATCTCCATATTTTCTCATTTGGCAGCCTCGGAAGACTTGAGCGAAAAAGAGTTTACACAAAGACAAATCCATACTTTTGACAAAATCATCTCTGAATTTGACAAAAAATTAGGGTATAAACCTTTCAAACATCTCTTAAATACTTCAGGAATCATCAATTATCCCAAGGCACAGTATGACATGGTACGAAGTGGAATCGGCCTTTATGGGTTTGGAAATGAAGCCAAAATCGACAGGGAATTAAGGCCAGTTGCTACATTAAAAACAGTTATCTCCCAAATTCATAAAATTGAGCCTGGTGAAACTGTAGGCTACAACAGAGCATTTGTATCAACTGATTATCAAATAACAGCTACACTCCCCTTGGGACATGCCGATGGCATTGGCAGGCAATACGGCAATGGAAAAATAAATGTAATCGTAAATGGGAAAGAGGCCCCCGTCATTGGCAATGTTTGTATGGATATGATCATGATTGATGTTACCGAAATCAACTGTAGTGAAGGAGATGAGGTTGTTGTCTTCGGGGAAAAACCCACTGCAAACGAATTAGCATCAAATGCGAATACGATATCCTATGAACTACTGACCGGCATTTCGCAAAGGGTAAAACGCTCTATTTTAGACAGCTGATTTGTCCTTTAACATTTTCTTATGAATCCTTTTTTTCTTTAAATTGCAAGGCATTGAGTTGCATTTCTTATAATTAACCAATTAAAACACTAAATCATGCTTAAAGAATTTAAGAATTTTATTATGACAGGCAATGTTATTGACTTTGCCGTTGCGGTCATTATGGCTACTGCTCTTGGTGCAGTAATCAATGGTTTTGTAAACAATATTGTTATGCCTTTCGTTGGACATTTCACGGGAGGAGTAGACTTCGCTGACAAAAAATATGTTCTTGACGAAGCGGTTGTAGATGCTGGCGGAGCAGTAACCTCTCCGGAGAATGCCATTATGTGGGGTTCATGGATAAATACCATTATCAATTTAGTTATCGTTGGTTTTATCATGTTCTTAATTGTCAAAGCCTATAATAAGACAAAAGCTCCCGCTGAACCCGAAGCTCCTGCTGGGCCAACGGTCGAAGAATTATTGGCCGAGATCAGAGATTCTTTGAAAAAATAAAATACCTCAATATTGAGGAAGTACCACTGTATAAACCGTCAAACCGCTTCCCTAGTTGTTTGACGGTTTTTTTATACATTCCTAATTGTTGTAAATAAAACATTTTGTGATATTTTTAAAAATTATACACATTTCATATTGTTCAATCATTGACATTATACTACCTTTGCCCTTCAAATTTATTCAATAGATGAAAGTAGCTGTAGTTGGTGCCACTGGAATGGTAGGTGAAGTTATGTTGAAAGTGTTGGCCGAAAGAAATTTTCCAATAAAGGAATTGCTTTTGGTAGCCTCCGAACGATCCGTAGGGAAGAAATTATCTTATCAAGGGGTTGAACATACGGTAATAGGTCTTTCGGATGCTGTAGAAGCAAGACCTGATATTGCTATTTTTTCTGCAGGAGGTGATACTTCTCTAGAATGGGCACCAAAATTTGCTGATGTGGGCACCACGGTTATTGACAATTCATCAGCATGGCGAATGGATCCGACAAAAAAATTGGTCGTACCTGAAATCAATGCCACTCAATTGACCAAGGATGACAAAATCATTGCCAATCCTAATTGCTCTACAATACAGTTGGTAATGGCCCTGTCTCCATTGCATAACAAGTATCAAATGAAGCGTGTGGTCATTTCAACATACCAATCGGTATCAGGAACTGGGGTAAAAGCGGTACGCCAATTGGAAAATGAAATTGCAGGCATAGACGGTGAAATGGCTTACCCTTATCCTATTAGCAGAAATGCATTACCTCATTGTGATGTTTTCTTGGAAAATGGGTACACCAAAGAGGAGATGAAATTGGCCCGTGAGCCTCAGAAAATACTAGACGACCGAACATTTTCAATAAGCGCTACCGCTGTTCGAATTCCCACAGCTGGAGGGCATTCAGAATCGGTAAATATCGAATTTCAAAATGATTTTGAACTTAATGAAGTTCGTGGAATACTAAATAATACTCCAGGAGTAACGGTTCAAGATAATCCAGCCACCAATACTTACCCAATGCCGATTTACGCCCATGATAAAGACGAGGTTTTTGTGGGTCGAATCCGTAGGGATGAAACACAAAGAAACACACTGAACATGTGGATAGTATCCGATAATCTTCGCAAAGGTGCCGCAACCAATGCAGTTCAAATTGCTGAGTATTTAGTTCAAAACCAATTGGTATAATATATTTGATTTTATTGGTGCTGATGTTAAAAACCTTGAGTGTTTAGTAGCTCAAAGTTTTTTTATGGTATTTTTAGAGCCGATTACTCTTAGGCTATCATGAAGAAAATAATCGCCGTACCGCTTCTTGCTCTCTTCCTATCCGCTTGTCAAACACAAACCAAAAAAGAACCTAATACTGTGAGCTATCCAACTACTGCCAAAGTAGACTCTATCAATACCTATTTCGGAACTGAAGTCAAAGACCCCTACCGATGGTTAGAAGATGACCGAAGCGCGGAAACAGAAGCTTGGGTAAAAGCCCAAAACAAAACCACTTTTGGATACTTGGAGAATATCCCTTTTCGCACTGACCTCAAAAACCGTTTGAAAAAGCTCTGGAATTATGAAAAGATAACTGCTCCTTTTCAAGAAGGCAACTACACCTATTTCTATAAGAATGACGGACTCCAAAATCAATACGTAGTCTACAGGAAAAAAAGCGATCAAGAAGAAGAAGAAGTCTTTTTGGACCCAAATTCTTTTTCCGAAGATGGAACCACTTC
>CAZTLZ010000069.1:0-16779 GCA_964614665.1 uncultured Maribacter sp. | reverse complement strand
GCTCTTTTATCAGATAATAGCCACCTCCCTTTCCTTTTTTCGAACCCAAAAAACCGGTCTTTCTAAGCGATAACAAAATACTTTCCAAAAATTTTTGAGAGATGTTTTCTTGTCTAGATATCTCGGCAATTTGAACGGGTTCCTTTCCCTTTTGAGAGGCTAAAAAAGCAAGCGCTTTTAGTCCGTATTTTGTCTTTTTAGAGAGCATTGAGCTAATATAGGTAAAAATGCAGAGGGAATTTAATCCCTTCCTAGTTTCCAGTTGACTTCAGCAACAATCTTATATATTTACAAGAACTAGAATTCACAGCCAATTTTATTAAATGAACTTTAATCATGACATTTTTCCAGAAAAACTATTTGCTTGTTGGCATCCTGTCGGTTATAGTGAAGAACTAAAACCAAAGGAGCCTTTTGGCACTTTACTTTTAGATGAAGCTGTAGTCATTTGGCGTACTTCCGATGGCCAAGTACATGCCATGCGAGATGTTTGCATTCATAGAGGAACTGCTCTTTCTTTAGGATGGATAAAAGAAGATTGCTTGGTTTGCCCGTATCATGCATGGGAATTTGACAAAAAAGGGGATTGTGTAAAGATTCCGCAAGCACCAGACGTTGAAATACCAAGTAAGGCAAAAATACCTATCTATTACTGCCAAGAAAAATTTGGTTTGGTGTGGGTAGCACTAGAAGAACCCGTCTATGACCTCCCTGACATTCCAGAATACGAAAGTAGCGATTGGAAATTGGTCAATACCGGTCCGTTTGACTGGAAAAGTGATAGCTCAAGACAAGTTGAGAATTTTACCGATTTCGGACATTTCCCTTGGGTGCACCCAGGTTTGTTAGGAGACCCCGAACGACCCAAAGTACCCGATTGCAAGGTGACGGTAAAAGATTCTGTTTTGCATTATTCAGTGGTTCGCCCCGAAGCAACCAATAATGATGACTTTCCGATTTTCGCCAATGCTGATGTGGTCAAACCAGAACGACATAGTGTTTATGAATTACATCTCCCCTATACTATAGTTTTACGTTTAGATTGGGGAGCAGAAAAGGGTATGGTGTATTTTTTTACTTCACAGCCTATCTCGCATAATAAGTGCAGAGGCTTCTGTATCATCGGTCGTAACTATGACCACGATGAACCTGAGACGGTTCTACAAGATTTTGAAAAGGTAATCTTTGACCAAGACAAACGGATTGTGGAATCGCAAAGGCCAGAACAAGTGCCCTTTGATTTTACAGAAGAACTACATTTAAAATTCGACGCCGTAGCTATGAACTACAGGCGCGCCATGAAAAAACAACAATTAAGTTATTAGAAAGTATTTTGTATTTGACCTCCTTTTAGACAATTCATCCTTGCCTGAAATTCTTTTTGGCCATCTCTGATTAAGCCAACTATTTTCTATGGATTTACATTTCTACCTTGCTAGGCATTAAATATCTTTCTAACTTGACCACAATTAAGATTTCTCTTCAAACCGACTAAAACAAGAACATGAAAAAACCGATATTTAAAAGGGTATTATTTGTAGCTCTCATGATAGTATTTATATCGTGCAAAGAAAACAAAGAGCAAAACAGTTCAAATCAAACTTCAGTAGAAGAAAACGTATCTACGGACAACATACAAGTTGGTGGCCTAGCACTCTACACCGTCCGTGATGCCATGGGCGAAGATGCAAAGACTACTTTGAAAATCGTAGCCGATACCGGCTATCAAAATATTGAGGCTGCCGGATATAAGGAGGGCATGTACTACGGAATGACACCTGAAGATTTTAGTGCCTACTTGAAAGAGCTTAATTTAAATCCCGTAAGTACACACCAAAGTAGTGTTACCTTAGAAAATGCCGCTGTGGAAATGGCGAATGCTAAAGCAGCTGGGTTTGAATATTTCGTAGTTCCGATTCCACCCATGGGACTTTTCACTTATGACCAAGCGACAAGTACAATGGGAATGACCGGAAGCGCTCAAAATTTAGCTGAAATACTTGACAAATTAGGCGAGACCGCAAAGTCGTCAGGATTGAAATTATTATACCACAATCACGATTTCGAATTCAAAAAGAACGAAGATGGTGTTGTACCAATAGAATATTTGTTAGAAAATTGTAACCCTGAGCTGGTTAATTTCCAAATGGATTTATTCTGGGTGGTGAAAGCTGGTGCAGATCCAGTGGCATATTTTGACAAATATCCCGGACGTTTTAAAATATGGCATGTAAAAGACATGGATGAAGAGGGCAAGTTTGCCCCCGTGGGTAAAGGAACAATTGATTTTTCTCGTATTCTAGCGGAAAAAGAAAAATCAGGAATGCTGTACTATATGGTCGAACAAGATATGACGTTCAATATGCAACCATTGGAAGCCATAAAAGTAAGTCACGAAGGCATCAAAAATTACGGTTTCAAATAAGTTTGAATTCCTATTGCTTTTCTCTGTTACAGCAATGCCTGATCGATATCCGCAATGATATCGTCAACGTGCTCTAGGCCTACAGAAACACGAACCATACCATCTGTTATTCCGGTTTCAGCTCTTTCCACAGATGATAATTTGCTGTGGGTTGTAGATGCTGGATGCGTAACAATACTTCGCGAATCACCCAAATTGGCCGACAAGGATAATAATTTGATAGAATCAAAGAATTTCTGACCAGCTTCCAATCCACCTTTGATTTCAAAAGCTACCACACAACCGCCAGCTTTCATCTGTTTTTTGGCAATTTCGTACTTTGGGTGTGATTTTAAGAAAGGATATCTCACCCAATTCACTTTTTCATGACCTTCTAAAAACTTCGCCAATTTTAAAGCATTCTCACAATGCCGATCAACACGAACAGCTAAGGTCTCCAAACTTTTGGATAGTACCCAGGCATTGAAAGGAGAAAGTGCGGGACCGGCTATTCTTGAAAATCGATAAATCTTTTCTATTAAATCATTACTTCCGACAGTTATTCCCGCTAAAACCCGTCCTTGACCGTCCATTAATTTTGTCCCAGAATGAATCACCAAATCGGCTCCGAATTTTATAGGTTGCTGTAGATATGGTGAGGCAAAACAGTTATCGATTACTAGAATCAGATTGTATTCTTTGGCGATTGCTCCCAACATTTCCAAATCCAAAACATCCACACCTGGATTGGTCGGTGACTCCGCATAAATAATTTTAGTTTTAGATGTAATCAAGTCCTTCACCGAATCTAATTCGTCAGTCTTAAAATAAGTATGCGAGATATTCCATTTGGGAAAAAAGTTGCTGAAAAGAGAATGTGTTGACCCAAAAATGCTTCGTGCGGAAAGAATATGATCACCACTTTCCAAAAGCGCTGCGAAAGTTGAAAACACAGCTGCCATTCCGGAGGCGAATGCAAATCCTGCTTCCGCACCTTCCATTTGACACACTTTATCCACAAACTCAGATGAATTTGGGTTCGAATATCTCGAATAGATATTACGCTCTTTTTCCTCCGCAAAAGACGCTCTCATATCCTCGGCATCCTCAAATACAAAACTAGAGGTCAGATATAAGGGAACCGAATGTTCTAAATTTTGTGAGCGTTCTAGCTGTGTTCTTATCGCGTTTGTTTCGAATTCGTTCTTCATTTAGCTTTTCTCTGCTATTCTTAAAATATCTCCAAAAACTCCTCTTGCCGTAACCGCAGCTCCAGCTCCAGCACCCTGAATTACTAGAGGATTCTCACCATAGGATTCTGTATAAATCTCAATAATGGAATCAGAACCTTTGACCTGACCCAAAGCACTTTCTTTTGGCACAGAAACTAGTTTTACGTCTAGAAGCCCTTTCTCTTTCTGTAGGTTTCCATGCAGGTCTCCAATATAGCGAAGCACATGCCCTTCTTTTTGATTCTTTTTGATTTCGTTGAACTTATCGTCAAGCATCCCGAGATTATTGAGAAAATATTCAGGTTTTCCTTTTTGCAATTGCTCAGGAATCAAATTTTGAATTTTAATATCAGAGAATTCATTTCCTAAATCCAGTTCGCGAGCCAAAATCAACAATTTTCTACCCACATCATTTCCTGAAAGGTCTTCTCTAGGGTCTGGCTCGGTGAATCCTTGGTGCATGGCGTTCTTCAAAATCTGTGAAAAGGGAGCATTAACCTCGGAAAATGTATTGAAAATATAACTCAATGATCCAGAAAAAACGCCTTTGATTCTTGTGATGTTCTCTCCTGATAGATGCAACAGTTTAATCGTATCTATCAATGGCAAACCTGCACCGACATTGGTCTCGTATAAGTACTGCTTTTGATTTTTCGCCAACTCCTCACGTAATAATTGATAGTAATCAAAGCCAAGTGTATTTGCAATCTTGTTAGAAGAAACCAAATCAAAACCATTTTCCACAAAATCGAAATAATGTGCCACAAAATCTTGATTTGCCGTATTATCCACGGCTATCAGGTTTTCTAAATGATTCTCTTCTGCGAATTCGAAAATATCTTCAATTTTATAAGCAATGCCTTTTGTTTCAATGGATGATTTCCATGACTTTGGAATTCCTCTTTTATTTAACAAAAGCTTTCTAGAATTGGCTACAGCAAATACATTTAAATCGATTCCCTTTCGTTGGGCAATGGTTTCCGATGATTTTAATATTTGGTCAATAAGGGTTCCGCCTACATTTCCATGACCAAATATGGCCAAATTCACCTTTTTACTAATTCCGAAAATTTGCCCATGCATTACATTCAAAGCCTTGTGCAAGTCTGATTTTTTAAGCACCAAACTCACATTCTTTCCTGAAACTGTATTATTGAACAACAACGGAATGATTTGATTCTTGATAAGCGCATTATAGGGTTTGTGAAATGTACTCAAATCTTGGCCCACAATCGAAACCACGGAAACATCGTTGACCACAGTAATCATATTAATATCCTTAGACTTGAAATCTCTAGAAAATTCCTTTTCCAAAGCTCTCTTTGCCTTTTGCGCATTAGCCTCATGCACAACGAGACCAATGCCTCGTTCAGAAGAGCCTTGCGATATGATACTTACATTGATGTTCTTTTCTTCAAGTGTTCGAAAAATTCTGGCATCTATACCCACTTTTCCTAAGAGACCCCTACCCTCTAAATTAACGAGGGATACATCCTCAATTATAGAAAGAGATTTAATTCCTTCTTTACTAGATTTTGCACTTATCAGTGTACCCTCATTGTCATGATTGAACGTATTGAGAATTCGCAATGGAATATTTTTCTCAATTAAAGGGATAATGGTTTTTGCATGAAGAATAGTCGCACCGAAGTTTGCTAACTCATTTGCTTCGGCATAGGAAAGATTAGATAACCGTTTGGCTTCTGGAACAAAATCTGGATTCGCAGTAAAAATTCCATCGACATGAGTATAGTTCTGTAATTCTTCAGCGTCTAGAAAGTTTGCTAACAAAGCTGCGGAATAATTACTACCATTTCTCCCTAAGGTTGTCGTCTCGTCATCTATGGTAGAAGCTATAAACCCGGTAAATACAGGAACCACATCTGTTGGAAGTTCGGAGAACTTCAACAAAACATTCTCCTTAGAAACCCCTTCTATTAGTTTCGCATCACCAAAAGTATCATCGGTTTTGAAAAGAGTTCGGGCATCTAAAAATTGTGCGCTGATATCTTTACCTATCAATAATTTGGTCAAAAGCTTACCTGAAATCAACTCGCCATGAGCTAGTACCTCATCCTTAATTTTTGCACTGTAATCTCCTACCAGGGAAATACCTTCAAAGAGTTTGGCAAGACTCTTGAATTCTTTGGAAAGATTTACATTTCCAAAAGTATGTTGTTGATACTTTTCAAAAGCTTCAAAATCTTTGATATAATCCTTCCCTTGAGCTGCTTTTTCAAGCATTATTTCTAACTGATCAGTTGCTTTCTCTCGTGCGGAAAGCACCACTGCTATCTTTTCCCCGTTGGTAACTTTCGATTTGATAATCTCTAAAACCCGACCTATTCCCTCTCCATTGCTCAACGATTTTCCTCCAAATTTGAGGACTTTTACTTTTTTAGATTTTCCATTTTTATTAAAAATACCGAGGAGTAGTTTCTGCAACTGCTCGAATTCTATCAAAAAAGCATCATGCCCGTGAAGGGATTGTATTTCTCCATAGGTAACATTACTATTGGCTTGAGCAATTTGCTTAAACGTTTCTTTGTTTTCTTTAGCAGTAAAAAATAAATCTGAATCCACACCAACAATATGAATATTGGTATTGCTATTCTGTAGGTTTATGAAATTCTTATCTCCACCTCTAGTGACATCAATAGTTTTTAGCAGCTGATTCATAAGTTTATAAGCAGATAGCTGAAAACGCTCCTGCAACTTTTTGCCATGATGCATTAACCAACTTTCTACATTAAAAACTTGGAGCTCCTCATTGGTACTTCGTTTGAAACGCTCTTTAAAAGACTCCGGAGTACGATAACATAACATCGCATGCATACGTGCGTCGTGCACAGGTTGTTTTGAATTCACCAAGAACTGCTCTTGAATTTGACAATTGGCTATTAACCAATCCGTCGATTTCCAATCTGAAGCAACTGGTATTAGATGCTTAATCAACGTCGGACTCAAGACGGCCATTTCCCAAGCTATTCCTCCTCCCAACGAACCTCCAATTACCGCAAACAAAGAATCTATTTCAAGCTGTTTCAATCCTTCCAGAAAAATGTGGGCAATGTCTCCCGCAACAAAATCCTTATAATTTTCAATAATAAACTTGTCGTATCCGTTACCGGGAATATTGAAAGATAAGATGGTGTATCTTTTTGTATCGATGCACTTTCCATCTCCAATCAATGCAGACCACCAACCTTCTTTTCCGGTAACATTTGAATTACCCGTCAAAGCGTGATTTACCAAAACTATAGGAGCCGAATAGAGCTTTTTACCAAAAAGCTGATAGGATAGCTCAATGTCTTGAGTTGCGCCACTTATGGTGGTGTAGTTTTTTATTTTCAGGTGATGGAGCATATACTATGATTTCATTAATCCCCCCCTCTTTCAAGGAGGGGAATGAATTCCGAAATTTTTCCGGGAGGAAGGGGTGGTAAGGCCTAAACTCTTGCCGTTATGGCCTAATTCCAGTGTTTTCAGACTATGACCGGGCTTTCAACCCCTCCGTCTTTTGGCAGAGCCAAAAGCCAATTCCCCTCGTCTGAGAGGAGGAGCCCTGATAAAATTTCTCTTTTCTTTTTTCTCTACTTAAGCTAAAACCGATTTATCAATCGTTGCAAAAGCATTTTCTAAATCTGTTTTTAAGTCATCGATATCTTCCAAACCTACTGAAAGACGAATCAAATCTTGTCCTACACCAGCTGCCTCTTGCTGCTCTACAGTCAATTGCTGATGCGTTGTACTCGCTGGATGAATGATAAGTGATTTCGTATCACCAATATTTGCTAACAAGGAAAATATTTTCGTAGCATCGGTCAGTTGTTTAGCAGCTTCAAATCCGCCTTTAACTCCAAAAGTCACCAATCCGCTTTGTCCTCCTTTTAAATATTCTTTTGCTAAATCGTAATATTTGTTACCCTTCAATCCAGGGTAATTTACCCAAGCAACTTCTTCTCTACCTTCCAACCAAGTGGCCAATTCCAAAGCATTTTCACTGTGCTGTTTAATTCGGACAGGAAGTGTTTCCAAACCTTGAATAATTTGAAAGGCATTTGTTGGACTCAAAGCGCCACCGAAATCACGTAACCCTTCTAAAATCAATTTAAAGGTAAACGCTGCGGCACCTAAAGCTTCGCTATAAACCAGACCATGATAACCTGCAGATGGTTCAGTAAATTCTGGAAACTTCCCGTTTGTCCAATCAAAAGTTCCAGCATCGATGATGGCACCACCAAGTGAATTTCCCTGTCCGCCGATATATTTCGTAAGGGAGTGTATAACCAAGTTTGCACCGTGCTCAATTGGATTCAATAAAGCCGGTGTAGCTACGGTATTATCCACGATAAAAGGAACTTTGGCTGCTTTTGCTTCCTTTGAAATAGCCTTTAAATCCAAAACATCCAACTTCGGATTTCCCAAAGATTCAACAAAAAAGGCTCTTGTATTTTCTTGTACCGCTTCCCCAAAACTTTCCGGGTTCGATGCATCAACAAAAGTGGTGGTAATACCCAACCGCGGTAAGGTAACATTCAACAAATTAAAAGTACCACCGTATAAACTGCTTGAAGCAACGATATGGTCTCCTGCCTTTAAAAGGGTCAAAAGCCCCGTGGAAATAGCCGCGGTACCAGATGCAAACACTACTGCTCCTACACCGCCTTCAACCGCAGCTAATCGATCTTGCAATATTTGATTGGTAGGGTTATTTAAACGCGTATAGATAAATCCTAATTCAGCCAACGAGAATAGGTTTGCCGCATGGTCGGTGTCATTAAAAACATACGATGTTGTTTGGTAAATGGGTACTGCTCTTGTTCCCCCTGTTTGTGTAGTGTCGTGACCAGCATGTAATGCATTTGTCGCTAATTTTTGTGTACTCATGATTTTCGAATTTTAATTATTATATAAAAAATTAAAAGCCAAACCATCTTCACGGACATGTAAAGCGGTAAATCAAAAAGTTATAAGAAAGCGAATAGATTGTATAAAACAATCTGTTTTGCGTTATCTGTCAGCCAGTAGGCTGATAGAATTTAGCACCTTCTTTGTATAGAACAAAGGGTTGCTAAGGCTTCAAAGGGTCTAATCCCTCCACCTTTCTTGATAACTATTCAATACGTGTTTGAACTTTAAGAGAACAAATAAAGGTCAGAATAATTTAAAAACCTAATGATTTTTAAAAATTTCATAAAAACCTAGTGATATTGTGGGGTTTTCAGATTACGATACCAAAGAATTTTGTGCAAGAACGGAGTAAGCAGAAAAATCTGTCATATTTGGTCAAACCACTCAGTATCGACATTCACTTTCTCTACCTATTCAACTTGGATTCCCATTTTTAAAACTTTCAGTCTTTCGGCAAGAGAGTCTCCGTCAATCAAATCAATTGGTAAAGCCCCATCGCGTTGAGCTTCTTTCCTAGCCTCACGAGTAAATCGACCTGTTGTTATCACTAATCCTTTATCCACATTCGTACTCATTGAGCCACGAAAATCTCTAATCACACTTGGGCTTACAGTTTCTTTATATCTTTTTGCCTGAAAAACTACATGAAAAGATAGAATTCCACCTAGTCTTAATATTCCTTTCCCATCAATTCCTCCATCATTTGGCTTCCCTGTAACTTCTACATTTTGGAATCCAAGTTCCCGCAATAATCTTTGGCAGAGCCTTTCAAAACCTGCTGGAGAAATTTCCTTAATCTTGTTTAAAAGCTCTTCTTTCCATGTAATTTCATTTTCCTCACTTTCATCTGTCGAATCAGTTGTAATATTATTTGATTCAGATTGTTTAGCTTTTCTCTTCTTTTTATTTAACTCTCTGACTTTCCGACCGACTGCTTTTGGGTCTACTTTATTTGTTTTAAGTCCTTTTGGAGTTAATGCCCAAATGCCTCTCTCTGAATTTTCTAGAAGACCATAATTTTTAAGATAGTTTCTTGCCCATCTCAATCTATAATTCAGTTTTGTAGTGGTCCCCCTATGAATATCACTAATTTCTTCTTCGGTTAAGTTGAGCAATTCAACTACAAAGTCCTCAATTTCTGAAACCGAAGCAGAGCCCCCCAAATTATGTAATGCCTTTAATACTGGGTTAAAAAGGTCACTAAATTTGTACTTAAATATTTCAGCCATTTAGCCTTTTCTGGATTTGATTTCTATTTACTTTTCACCTCAACACTGTAAACTCCACACTAGAATCTGTAAACACCGTATGGGTTTGTGTTTTGAAGTCCTCTTCATTCGCTTTAAAGATATTCTCCACATATGTTTGCGGATTCAAATCGATTAACGGAAACCAAGTACTCTGTACTTGAATTTGAAGTTTATGTCCCTTTTGAATGGTATGAAAAACATCTTGAAGTTTGATGTTTACTTCGGTCTTCTGATTAGGAACGAAAGGTTCGGGCCTTTCAAAACTGTTTCTAAAGCGACCTCTTAGAACCTCACTACGAACCATTAAATGGTAGTTGCTCATTTTTAGGTGCCCTTGCATTTCTACATTGGTTTCCACATGGGCCGGGTGAACGTCAATTACTTTGACTATCCAATCTGCCGCATCGCCTGTAGTGGCTACTTTTAATTTAGCCAGAATATCCCCAGCAAGGGTCAAATCTTCTTCCAAGATATCTGTTTCAAAAACGAGAACATCAGAACGTCGTGATGCAAATCGTTGGTCATCGGTCATATATTTTCGTGGTGTAAACACTGATTTGATGTCTTCGGAATACGGCACGGGCTTTTTGATATTGCTAACAAATTGAATACCGGTTGTACCTTTTAGTTTGGGAGTTAACTCTTCGTTTTCAGATAAGAACATATCCCTTTTTACCACTCCCTTTGGTGGCCAAGACTCATATTGTTTCCATTCCTTACGACCAGAATCAAAAACGTAGGCCTCTGGAAGCCCACTAGTTGCATTACCACTGCCCTTTAGAAAATGATTGAAAAATTTCGTCTCTATATTCTCTTGAAAAAATTCTGAAATGCCATCCCCAAAATAATAATTACCTACGACCGTACGGCCATCTCTTTTTGACCATCTGCCATGATCCCATGGACCGAAAACCATAGTGTTATAGTTTCCTTCATTGTACTTTTCTATGTTCTTATATGTTTCTAACGGACCATACAAATCTTCAGCATCAAACCAACCTCCTACAACCATGGTTGCCACGTGCGATTTAACGTCTTTAAGATGCTGTATTAAGCCTCTACTTTTCCATAGTTCATCATAATTGGGGTGCTCTTTTAACTCGTTCCAGAAGTAGTCATCGGTTTCATTATCTGGTGCTATCGAAATTTCATCCTCTAAATCGTATTCAAAAAAGGAATTGAGGTTCTTCAATGGTCCTTTGTCCAAAAAAAACTGATATTGATCTTCAGTCTGAATATCAGGCAGACCGTACCACGCCGTATCTATCGGCATATCTCCGTTTGGTCTAGGAGTTCCGAAAAGAGAGGTTGCTCTGAAGTAGCTTAACAGGTATGCACCGTTGTGATGGAAGTCATCAAAAAAGAAATCGCCTATACTTGCCTGCGGAGAAGCAGCTTTTAAAGCGGGGTGCGCATCTATTGTTGCGTAGGTAGAATAAAATCCTGGGTAGGATATTCCCCATATACCAACCTTACCATTGTTATTTTCAACATTGTTAACCAACCACTCAATAGAATCATAGGTGTCAGAGCTTTCGTCAATATCACTATCTAAGGTTTTATTTGGAATATACGCACGCATATTTTCATAATGCCCTTCACTCAACCATCTACCTCGAACATCTTGGTAAACAACAATATATCCTTCTTGCATCATATGAATATTCGGACCTATTTTTTCTTTGTACTGACCTTCGCCATAGGGTCTTGAGCTATAGGGCGTTCGTTGCATGATAATCGGATATTGCTTAGATGTATCCTTCGGGGAATAAATTGTCGTATGTAGTTTAACCCCGTCCCGCATTTCAATCTCCACCTCTTGTTTGGAATAATTATCGGCCACGTAGTTTTCATCAATTTCAACAACTTCCGTTTTTGTTGTTCTTTTACAAGATTGAAAAGAAACAATTATAAAAAGAACTAACATCGAAAGGCGTAAATAAGATTTCATTGAATTTGTTTTTAAACTAAGACCTAAAGCTACAAAAATACCGTGGGATGTTTGTAGAATGAAAATTGGTATGAAAGTTAGAATACTAAAAAATCGTATCCTTGTATAGACCAAAACTTTATACTATTCAATGGCAATTCGAAAAAAGAAAAAATTCAATGATTTAGGTCTAGGCACCAAAAATGATATTGGTGGTTATAGAGCTTTGAATAAAGATGGCTCATTCAACGTAAAAAAAACGAACATTCCCTTTTTTGAACGATTGAACTTTTTCCATTCCCTGATTACAATGCCTTGGTCTCGTTTTTTTGGACTTGTTCTTCTAGCCTATTTTATGGTAAACATCACCTTCGCCTCTATCTACACCCTCATCGGAGTGGAAAATCTTACGGGTATGGAGAGCACTACCACTTTTAATGATTTCATTGAGGCATTTTTCTTTAGTGCACAAACCATAACAACCTTGGGCTATGGCCGTGTAGCTCCTTTAGGGCATTTGGCCAATAGCGTTGCAGCGATAGAATCAATGTTAGGTCTTTTGGGGTTTGCATTAGCCACAGGGATGCTTTATGGTCGGTTTTCAAGACCTTCGGCAAAAATACGCTATAGCACACATGCTGTTATTGCACCATACCAAGATATTAATGGGTTTATGTTTAGGGTAGTCAACCCCCAAAATAATGAATTACTAGAGGTAGAAGTACAGGTAAACCTGGCCATGCAACGAAAAAATTCTGAATTAAGAGATTTTTATTCCCTTGAACTTGAAAGACCCAAGGTAGCATTCATGCCTTATATGTGGACTATTGTACATCCCATTTCGGAAGCTAGCCCTCTATATGGTTTAACTGAAAAAGAGGTTCTAGAAAAAGATGCTGAATTTATTATTTCAATGAAAGCCTTTGATGAATCTTCTTCACAAACGGTATACTCAAGGTCTTCATACAAAGCCAATGAAATACATTGGGGGCAAAAATTCGTTTATGCCACTACAAGAGAAAGCAACGGAATTAGTATTGATGTGGGAAAAATTGACAAAACTGAAAATGCTATTCTCAATTCCTAATTAAAGTATATCAGATTAAAAGCAACTACCTACCGCTATAACCCAAAAGTTTTTTTCACCTCATCCACTTTATCCAATTTCTCCCAGGTAAAAAGTTCTACCTCTTTTTCAACCCTTCCGTTATAGGGTGACTCAAAAACCTTCATTATTGTTTTGGGTTCCTTGCCCATATGACCGTAAGCGGCGGTTTCTAAATAAATAGGATTTCTAAGTTTTAACCTTTTCTCTATGGAGAAAGGCCGCATGTCGAATAACTTCTCAACTTTGCGCGCGATTTCACCATCGGTCAATTCCACATTAGCGGTTCCGTAGGTATCCACAAAAATAGATGTTGGTTCAACCACCCCAATAGCATAACTTACCTGTACCAGTATTTCGTCAGCGACTCCTGCTGCAACCAAGTTTTTGGCAGCATGTCTCGACGCATAGGCCGCACTACGGTCAACTTTGCTTGGGTCCTTGCCGCTAAATGCTCCACCGCCATGAGCGCCTTTACCTCCATAAGTGTCGACAATTATTTTTCTACCTGTCAAACCAGTATCACCATGTGGGCCTCCGATTACAAATTTTCCTGTAGGGTTGATGTGGTATTTGATTTGGTCATCAAAGAGGTCCTGAATTTTTTTCGGCAACTTCTTTTTGACCTTCGGAATCAAGATTTCTACAATATCTTTCTTGATTTTAGCCAACATCTTCTCATCATTCTTGTTGAAAGAATCGTGTTGGGTAGAGACCACAATGGTATCGATTCTTTGTGGCACATTATCATCTGAATATTCAATAGTTACCTGAGATTTGGCATCTGGCCTTAAATAGTCGATTTCCGTTCCTTTTCGACGTAAATCAGCCAAAACCTGCAAAATTTTATGCGAAATATCAAGTGCCAAAGGCATATAATTTGATGTCTCTTTGGTAGCATAACCAAACATCATACCTTGATCGCCGGCCCCTTGTTCTTCCTTTTCACCTCGATCAACACCTTGGTTGATCTCCTGTGATTGCTCATGGATCAGAGAAATCACTCCACAAGAATCACCACTGAATTGGTACTCTCCTTTGGTATAACCAATTTTGTTGATGACTGTTCTAGCTATATTCTGCACATCAAGATAGGTGTTGCTTTTCACCTCTCCTGCCAATACAACCTGGCCAGTGGTCACCAAAGTTTCACATGCTACTTTACTTTGGGGGTCAAAGGCCAAAAAACTATCTAACAAGGCATCACTTATTTGGTCAGCAACTTTATCAGGGTGGCCCTCACTAACTGACTCGGATGTAAATAGATACGACATATTCTTATTCTATTTCCGAAAAGATTCGACCCTTATTTTCTAAAGTAGTTTACTTTCTCTGAAGAGATTCCAAACTAGATTTGGAATAAACTGCTTTAGCATTTTTTTTGAGGTTGCAATCAGTCAAATCCTTCCTCTTTGTTCACTTGCAAAAATATGAAAATTGTTTTGTTGCCAAAGGCATTATTATAAGTTTTGTTTAGAACAATAACTGAATTGAATGATTGGGTTAAATCTCAACGAATGCCAAAACTTAGTATGAAAAGTATGAAAATCAGAGTTGTCTTATTTCTTAGTATTTCAACAATGATTTCTTTTGCCAACCCAAGATCATTCGTATATTGTATGCCCAACCAATTTGTTGAATTAATAGCCAACCAACCCCTTAAATTATAGGTATGCACATTGCAGTTGCGGGAAACATCGGAGCCGGTAAAACAACTCTAACCAAGTTACTTTCAAAACATTACAAGTGGGAAGCGCACTTTGAAGATGTTGTTGACAATCCGTATTTAGATGATTTTTATACGCAAATGGAACGATGGAGCTTCAACCTTCAAATCTATTTTCTAAATCACCGCTATCGTCAAATTCTTAAGATACGTGAGTCTGGAAAGAACATCATTCAGGATAGAACAATATATGAGGACGCCTATATTTTCGCCCCTAACCTTCATGCCATGGGGCTCATGACCAATCGTGATTTTACCAATTACTCAAGCCTTTTTGAATTGATGGAAAGTCTGGTACAACCCCCAGATTTGATGATATACCTTCGTAGTTCCATTCCAAATTTGGTAAAGCAAATTCACAAGCGGGGTCGCGACTACGAGAACACCATTTCCATTGACTATTTAAGTCGTTTGAACGAACGTTATGAGGCGTGGGTTCATGGTTATGAAAAAGGCAATCTTTTGGTCATCGATGTTGACAACCTTGACTTTGTGGACAATCCTGAAGATTTGGGACATGTCATCAATAAAATAGATGCTGAAATCAATGGTTTGTTTGAGCTCAAATAAACCCTTTAAGCCTTGCATGTTCAATAGCCTCAGTGCTTGTTTTTACCAATAACATTGGGGTAATCTTAAAATCTGCTATCAACCCCTGAATGCGCCTTATTTTCTTTTTATGATTGACCGTTCGTAGGTAAATCGCCAAAATTCTATTTGGATATTTTTCTGCTATGCTTTTGTAAATATCCGCATCTTTTTCTCCGCTATCCCCAATTAAGATAAATTTCATATTTGGGTATGCTTTTAAAATATCCAATATCTCATTTTGTTTATGAGGTTTTTTAGATTTTCCCGGTCGAAAGCTCGACATACTCCGAAGGAGGACAGGCCCTTTCGGGAAATTATTTTCAGTCAAAAAGAAATCTAGATAACGATATAAATTCCATGGACTGTGACTTACATAGAAAATCGGATTCGCATTTGCGCCCGACTTACCCCGATGCAGCAGGTGATACAACTCAGCAGCGCCCTTTAACGGAACTCTCTTTGCTGCATTCTTAAAGAAAGTGTTGATGATCACACGCCATTTCAAAAGTGATACCACCCCAGTTTGCAAGATGGTATCATCAATATCGCTTATCACTCCAAAATCTACTTCACTAGACGGAATTAGTACTTCACCCGGAAAACTATTCTCTTGCAAAATCTCGCGCCTCAGATCAGTCGCTTCAAAGGATAATCTAAAATTCAGCCAACCTTCGGTATTCGTCGACTTTAATAAATCTTTGGTACGAACATCAAATTTAAAATATCCATCTTTATCAGTTTCTGTATAAAACACATGGTCATCAGGCAATGTCAAACGAAGCTTGGTGTTCTTTACTTCATCTGTTTCAAATCTTTTAAAGGAGTTCCAAAGTAGTCGAAACAAACCTTTTCGGGCCAAATCGATATTCTCATCTTCTAAGGCCCTACCTCTCACATACAAACGCGTATCATTACCATAACTCTGAAAGTTGATGATTTGCAATTTGTCTTTTTTACCGAATAGGCCCATAACCTCAAATATAGAAAAAGCTTGGGTAGACAATGCTTAAAGCTATCTGAAAAATTAGCGTGTTAACTCATCGAAACTACCCGTTCACTCATTACTCATTGATTGAGTGGAATTACCCCCATAACTTTCACTTCATAAACGACCCATTATTTCCTAAAGACTACCGACGCTTAAATTATTATGTAAACCGAGTTTGCTAAAACAAACTCTAAAATCAAAAAGAAATGGAACTTAAAAAGAACCCGAAAAAAGATCTAAATCAAAACAGTGGAATGTATTTTGTTACAGGATTATTTCTTGTATTGCTATTGACTTTTGTAGCACTGGAATGGAAAACCTTTTTTGAAGTACCTGTGTATGATATAACCATGCATGAGGACCAAGAATTGATTGAGGAAATTGACCTTTATAAAATCGAAACACCCCCACCTCCAAAACCTTTGACAACTCCTCCCATCATTGAAATTGTTCCCGATGAGGAAGAAGTCATTGAGACAGTTATCGAAGCTATAGAACCAGATCAGGATACAGAGGTCATCGAAGCACATGAAGTTGATTATGAAGAGGTCGAGGAGGATATATCCGTTATATTTAGACTCGTGGAAGACGTACCTGTTTTTCCTGGTTGTGAAAATGAATCTGACAAGAGAGCTTGTT
>CAZTLZ010000068.1:0-16993 GCA_964614665.1 uncultured Maribacter sp. | reverse complement strand
CAAAAACATTCTCACTATGACCATAAATGTCTTCCCAGCGTAGTGGGCCATACATTGCATTGGCAGCAGACATTGCATCATCTGCATTACGCCAAAAAGTAGAAGAAGTAAACTCTCCGTATGCTGGAGTTTCCAATATTTCGTCATCGCAACTATTAAACAGTACTAAAACCGAAAAAATAGAGACTACGTATTTTATATTATTTTTCATTGTCCTTTTCATTAAAAAGTTAGATTAACACCTAGAAGAAATGTTCTAGACTGAGGAAATTGAGCCGCATCAACATTTTGTTGTAGGTTGGTTGGATTACCATTTGAATCATTACTAAGTCCTAGCTCAGGGTCAAAACCAGAATAATCGGTTATAGTAAATATATTTTGACCAGAAATATATAGCCTGAGTTTGTTCAAACCATATTTTTCAATTATATCAGTGGGTAAAGAATACCCAAAGGTCAAATTCTTAAGCCTCAAATAATCTCCTGATTCAATAAACATATCAGAAGTTCTAAAGTTATTATTTGCATCGTTTATAGATACCCTTGGTATACTATTACTGGTTCCCTCTCCGGTCCAACGATCAAGAATTTCTGAGTGGTAATTAAAATTGAAATTTGAATTCGTACCTACTGTTTTTTCAGCATTGAAAATATCAACCCCAGCAACCCCTGTAAAGAAAGCGGTAAAGTCAAAACCTTTGTAGGCCAAGTCAAAGTTAAGTCCATAAACCACATCAGGATGTGGGCTACCGATTATTTCACGGTCATCAGCATTTATAACACCATCATTGTTCAAATCTTTAAAACGAACGTCTCCAGGTAGTGCACCATCTTGTGCTGCATGGGCATCTACCTCTCCTTGGTTTTGAAAAAGACCATCCGATCTATACCCATAGAAAGTTGCTATAGGGTTACCAACAAATGTTCTAGAAACTTCTTGTCCTGTTCTACTAAATAAATCAGATGATATTGATTCCTGGTTATCCAATAGACGAACCACTTCGTTAGATACAAAGGATGCGTTTGCAGAGATTCCATACGAAAAATCACCTTTGTAATCAGACCAGCCCAATTCTAACTCCAATCCTTTATTCTGTATTTCCCCAGCATTTTTAAACGGAGACTCAGCCGAACCTTGAGAGTTTACAGCAGGAAGTTGTAACAACATATCCTTAGTATCCTTGATAAAATAGTTAGCATTGAAAGTCATTTTATTTTCTAAAAGTACCGCCTCAATACCAAAATTGGTCATTTCAACAGTTTCCCATGTTACATCAGGATTTGCATAAACGGATTGTGAAATACCTTCAACTGCATTTTGTCCATCAGACCCAAAAGAGTAGCGCCTACCACCTTCTAAACGAGCCAAAAATTGGAGTCTATCTATATTTTGATTACCCAATTGACCCCAGCCTCCTGTGAATTTTAAGCTGTTGATTAAGGGCACCTTAAAAAACTCTTCTTCAGATATACGCCATCCTGCTGAAAATGCAGGGAAATTACCTCGTTGATTATCTTCTGCAAAACGTGAAGATTCATCAGAACGGAAAGTAGCAGTTAACAGATATTTATTCTTATACCCATAGTTTACCCTACCAAAAACTGATCGTAAACCATCTTTTTCACGAAACTCATCAATATCATCATTGTCACCATTGCCCAAGAAATTCTCGGTCTCAGTACCATTAATATTTTGAACACCTCCAGAAAATCCTTGTCTTTCAAATGATTGTTCAGTATACCCAGCTACTGCACCTAATGTATGATCTCCCAATGTTTTGTTGTAGTTCAGGAAATATTCTTTAAGTATTGATGTAAACTCCCAATACTCCCTATCACGCTCACTAAAATCATTGACACGAGTCTGGTTTAAGACTTGCGGACGAAACTTAGTATAGTCTCTAATTTCAGCATCAAGACCAAAGTTCGCTTTGAATGTCAAACCATCATAAAGTTTTATTTCTGCCTGTACATTACCCAAAACACGTGTTCTTACATTTTTTATTACGTCATCTTCATAGATTGTAAAAAGAGGGTTGTTTATATCGCCAAATTCACTACTTACCTGTGTACTGGAATAGGTACCATCGCCATTGAAAACCGAAAGGCCAGGGTGGAAACGTAATGCACTGGCAATAACCCCAGTCTGCGAAGAAATTGTATTTGCAGCATTAGACTTACGCCTTGAAATAGAAAGGTTTTGACTCACTTTTAACCAATCTGTCACTTTGGTATCACTGTTCAATTGTAAGGTCAATCTATTTGCAAAAGAATTCGCCAAAATGCCCTGTTCATCATAATAGCCCAAACCTAAAAGGTAAGAACTTTTTTCACCGGCACCCGTTACACTTAAGTCAATGTTGTCGGTAAACCCTGTTTCAAAAATTTCATCTTGCCAATTTGTTTTTTGAGCAAGGAATTGGGGGTCGCTCCATACAGCATCCGCAGTCGCCCCGTCGTTAGTAGATCTTTCAACCTTGATTTCAGCCAGTTGTGGCGCCGTCAGCACATCTAGGGTTTTGCCGACATTGGAGAAGCCAGTATAGGCATTAACGCTAATACTGGGCTTTTGACCTATACGCCCTTTTTTAGTCGTGATGATTACGACACCATTGGCAGCACGGGTACCATAAATTGCAGATGCGGAAGCATCTTTAAGTACTTGTAAGGAGGCAATGTTATTCTGATTTATTCCATTAATATTATCCGTAGGCACCCCATCGACAACATATAAAGGATCAGAATTATTTACAGTACCCGTACCACGAATCCTGATCTTGGTATCTCCTCCAGGAGCTCCTCCATTGTTAACTATTTGCACACCAGACATTCTACCTTGTAAGGCTCTTTCTACATTGGCTACCGGTAAGTTTTCAATGTCTTCTGCCTTAACAGATGAAATGGCCCCGGTCACATCTTTTTTAGCTGTTGTTCCATATCCTACAACCACAACTTCATCAAGACCAGAGGCATCCTCAGTCATGGTTATTGTTAAGGTCGTTTGAGAAGCAACAGGTACTTCTATCGTTTTGAACCCTAGGTACGATACCACAAGAATTGCATTTTCATCACTTACTTCGATCGAGAAGTTACCATCAAAGTCGGTCTGGACACCATTTGTAGTTCCCTTTTCAAGGATATTGGCACCAATCAATGGAATACCATCCTTGTCAACCACACTACCACTAGCTTGATATTGTACTTTTCTGGTTTCTTCCAAACTACTTTTTTCATCAGTAGTTATAACACTTTTATTCTTAAATAATAGAATTTTCCTATTATCTATTTCAAAAGAAGTGCGTGTATCAAAGAAGAGTATATTAAGAACTCTCTTGATACGTTCCTTTTTTACATTGATTGAAACGTTACGCTCTAGATTTACCTCTTTTACATTAAAAAGAAACTTAAACTTGGTCGCTGCCTCAATTTCATCAATTACTTCCGCAACTGTCACATTTTCAAAATCAAGCGAAACCTTCGTATTTTGAGAATACGAAGAATTGGCTCGCATCATAAATGCCGCAGCGAAAAGAAATAGAAATGAAATTTTCATTTTTAAATCTAATTTGAATATCCAGAGTCTATTATACCCTGGATTTTTTGATTTTTTCATACTTTTAAATGTTTGTTAGTGGTTACTCGCTTTTGTTTAATCACTTGATACAGTCGGGGAATGTGCCAGCATTTCCCGATTTTTTGTACAGCGTATAGAGTGATTTAGTTCTTAAATTCGAAATGAGAATTTGAGTTGGTTTAGTTGGTTGATCACTTCATATTCATTTTGTTTTAGTTAATCGATTATTATTTTGTCATCAGCAATTTTATATTCAATATTATAAACCTTTTTAAAGTATCGTAGAATATCATTTATGCCTTCGTTGTCGACCTCAAAGCTGGCATTGAAAATCTCATCATTAAGTTCTTCATTGTTATTCACTATTGTGACATTATACAACCGCTCCAGCCTTCTGGCAATATTTTCGAAACGTGCATTTCTAAATACAACATCTCCGTTTAGCCATCCGGTATAAATCGAAGTATTCACTTTTTTGGAAGAAATTGTTCTATCTAATTTGTGAAATGACCCCTTAAATCCAGGATGCAACTCCAAATTTTCATTACCCTCTTTTCCAGGATTTCCAGATGGACTAAGACCAACAGAGCCTTCGACCAATACCACTTCTGTATGTGTGTCTTCCTTATAATTGGCTACATTGAATTTGGTTCCCAATACATCAATAGACAATCCCTCGGCATTCACCACAAAGGGATGTTCTTTATCCTTTGAAACATCAAAAAAGGCCTCTCCATTCAAAAAAACACTTCTATTGTGGCCAGAAATGAATTGGACTGGATACTTTAAGGAAGTTCCTGCATTTAGAAATACATGTGTGCCATCAGAAAGGATTAGGTCAAAACGTTTGCCATAAGGAACTATCAGCGTATTGTAGACCAATTTTTCCACGGGTAACTTATCCTCATAGACGAGCTTGCCCCCCTGCTGTTTGCCAACAATATTACCATCTGTATCTGTAATTTGTATAGCGCCATTCTCATTGATAACCTTGGTCGTACCATCCCCTAATTGCAAGGTAATGGTCTCTTCTTTTGGAACTAAAATTTGATCCGCTTTGGACTCAACAGTTTGATTATAAATAAAATAGCCTGACGTCGCTAAAAGAACAATGGAAGCGGCATATTTGTATATGGACCTGAAATGGAGTTTCTTCGCCCTACGTTTCTCTTTTCGTATCTCCTGCAACAACTTTGACCTAATCTCCTCGGTACCTTCTGAATTACTTTTACTTAGAATTAAGATGAAATGTGTCTTCACATATTCCTTAAAAACATTCTGGTTCCTGGGGTCTCTGATCCAGATTTCCAAATCCTTCAGTTCATCTGCATTTGCAGATTTGTTCACGAAGTTTACAATACGTTTTTCTACAGTAGGTGGAATCATTTTCAAAATTGTCTCATAAACAATACAAAGTAAATTGTTGACACCCCTATTAAAATTCAAGTTTTTTTTAGATTATTATATTTTTTTAACTTGTAAGCATGGGTTTTGATAAAAAGGAATATGATAATGAGATTTTAATCTCTGCATTGAAAAAGGGTGATGAGACTGCATATGGGTTCCTTGTGGATGAATTTCATCCAAAATTGCACGCCTATGCCTTAAGCCTCATAAACGACTTTTCAATGGCCCAAGATATTGTTCAGACGGTTTTTTTAAAAACATGGCAATTTCGACAAAAACTGGATGCTAGATTTTCGATACAAGGGTTTCTGTATAAATTGGTTTACAATGAGTTTGTAAATACATACCAAAAAAATCAATCTACACTATTATTGCAACGCAAATACATTGAGTCCCTCAATGAAGTTGTTGAAAAAACGGATAAGGAGGAATTGGCAAAATTGGTCGCATTGGCTACAAAAGAGATAGCCAATTTGCCCACCAAGTGTCAACAAATATTTAATTTGAGCAAAAGTGAAGGTCTCACCAATATGGAAATAGCAGAATATTTGAATATTTCGGTTAAAACTGTTGAGAATCAGATGACCAAAGCGTACTCAATTCTAAGAAAACAACTGAAAGATAAATTTAAAGTAATCTTATTCCTAGTTTTCGGTCACAGCCAATATGAAATACAATAAATTATTTCCTCTTTTTACATTATTATTTATTGGGTGTATTGTTCCCGAACAGCCGAAGTTTGAATACAAGGAAGGAACCATCTACATAGACGCGTTTGCTTCTACGAATATTGGTAGCTCTTATGTCTCAATCTCAGAATCGGTAGTTGAACTCAATGTCTATAGAAATGAATTTATAAGTGGGGCAAATGTCTTCTTCCAAAATGTTGAGACCCAACAAATTGTAAGACTTTCAGAGGAAGACGGAATCTATTTACCTCCGAATGATTTTGTAGTTTCTGTTGGGGAGTCGTGGAACCTAAGTGTTGAATTGTCAAACGGAAAGAAATATCTTTCGCAATCAAGTGAAGTACTAAAACCTGTAGGTTTTTCCAATTTAAGGGCTACCTATAACCCGGAATTGTCTTTTAGTGCAAATCTTAACGGGTTTGTTCCCGGCCATTTCATATCCGTAGATATTGACGATCCTGCTGGCCAAGAGAACTATTATTTTTGGAGATTTCGATCTTTTGAAAAGCTTTTAGTTTGTGAGACTTGCGATAATCAGATTTTCAGGAACGGGAGATGTATTGATGTCGAAGGTGACCCCAATAACGGTGCATACTTGGGTGAGGCGGATTATTATTGCGATGGGGACTGTTGGCGGATACGATACAATGAAAATATCGAATTGTTTTCCGACGAGTTTGTAGAGGGAGGTATTATAAATAATTTACCTGTAGGAGATGTATTGTTATATACTAACGAAAACATATTGGTAGAGGTTCAGCAACTCTCATTGACCGAAACGGAATATGATTATTATAAGGTATTAAAGGATATCGTGGACAATAATTCTGGATTAAATGCTCCGCCGCCTGCCGCCTTGGTCGGTAATATTTTCAATTCTGAAGATGACCAGGAATATGTTCTGGGCCGGTTTACGGCCACTGCCAGCACAACAATGTCCGTTTTTATTGAGCGGGAATCAATTTCTGAACCTGCTATTGAACCCTTCAATGTTTTTAAAAGTGAATGTGAAATCTTTTGTGGAATCGAAGTGTGCAACTCACCCGAAGGTTGTGCCTATGAATCAATCGCACCTTGTCAAGAAACGCGTTTTAGAACCGGAATTAAACCTGAGGGATGGATAGACTGAGACTGAGCGATTTCAATGGGACAGGGACACGGTTAATTTGCTACACATTATTTTTTATAATTTTTTCCAACTTGGCCTATGGCCAGGGATCTGTTCATCAACTTTCTTTTGAGGTAAAAGAGCAAAGTAACGGCACTCCTTTAGAGAATGTACAAATTGCAATTACCCCTTGTGCATGTGGCGGAGTTACGGATGAAAATGGCCTTTTTTCAATTGAACTTTCCGGGGGTACTTACACCATTAGAATAAGACATGTAGGATTCGGGGAACAAACCGAACGTGTAGCTTTAGATACGGATAGAACTTTGAACATTCTTCTCTTCGAGCAGACGGAAGAACTGTCAGAGGTAGTGGTCAGGGCGAAGAAAATCAATGAAAATTTAGATTCTCCACAAATGGGGGTCTTACGGTTAGATGCACAAGAATTGAAAAAGCTTCCTTCCGCCCTGGGTGAATTTGATGTGCTGAGGGGCGCCACCCTGCTCGCAGGAGTAAATAATGCCGGAGATGTGAGCAACGGCATTTCCGTAAGGGGCAGTTCTTTAGATCAAAACCTTTTACTTTATGACTATGCCCCCATTTTCAACCCAACACATCTATTTGGTCTTTTTTCCGTTTTTACCCCTGATGTAATATCTTCCGTTGATCTGTATCGGGCCAATATTCCTTCACGCTATGGTGGCCGGGTAGCTTCCGTAATGGATGTCAAGGTTAAAAACCCATATTCGGATAAATTTAAGCTAAGTGGCGGTATCGGTCTTGCTTCGAGTAGACTGCTAGTGGAAACTCCGATTATCGAGAATAAGTTAATGGGTATCGTCGGGGCCAGGGTCGGATTGACCGATTTTTTATTGCCCCTCTTTTCCGAGAGCCTCAAGAATACCAAAGCCAAGTTTGGAGATATGACCGTGAAGTTGTTATATCTACCAACGGAAAATGACCAACTCACCCTTACGGGTTTCTATACTAAGGATTTCTATCAATTGGACCTCATTTCGGAGGTGCAGAACATAAGTGCCGAGAGCAATCAATACGATTTTGCAACTTTGAACGGCACCCTAGATTGGGTACATGCTTTCAACGAACAGACCTTTCTGAAAACAATCTTGGTAAGAAGCAGTTATTCCCCCAAGATAATTTTCCCTGAACTGGAGAGCGATAACAAAATTGAATACGCATCAAAGATAAACTCGTTAAGTCTTATTTCAGAACTTTCCAAGAAAGCAAGCACCGACTTTGATTACTATATGGGTATTCAGGCCAATCGATATAAAATCGAGCCTGGGAATTTAGATCCTGGAAATGCATCTAATATTCGCCCGGTCTCTTTGAATAGCGAGACCAGTTATGAGCTTTCCGGTTACTTGAATACGAATTGGCAACCTACGGACTATCTGTCTCTTTCGACGGGGTTGCGCTACAATCATTTTTTGTTTTTGGGGCCGTTCAACCTTGCCACCTTCGATGCAGCTGGTGATAATGTAGTGAATACCGAATTCTTTGAAAAAGGTAGAAAGGTAAAATCTTATGATGCCATCGAACCACGCTTAGGTGTTTCCCTTAAAATCGGTGAAAATACGTCCATCAAGGGCAGTTATGCCCGCATCAACCAATATATTCAAAACGTATATAATAGCACTACCCCTTTGCCCACTTCCAGGTGGAAATCTTCCAACCCGAACATTGAGCCCCAAACAGGAGATACCTACGGCCTAGGCTTGTACCGAAATTTCAATAACAATAAAATCGAAGTGGCTTTGGAAGGGTATTATCGAGAAGCCCGAAATGTTCTTACCTACAAACCAGGAGCCGATTTTTTCTTGGAGGAATTTTTAGAGAAAGATGTGGTTCAAGGTCAGGGGCAAGCTTACGGAGCAGAACTAAGTTTTAAAAAGCCCAGCGGAAAAATCAATGGATGGTTTAACTATACTTGGTCAAAGAGTTTAGTTCGGTCGGTAAATGAGGAGTTGGGCAATCGAATAAATAACAATAACTGGTTTAATTCCGATTTTGACAGACCACACGTCTTTAATGGCACCATTAATTTTGAAGGACACAAGTACAACACTTTAAGTCTTAATTTTACGCTACAATCTGGAAGACCCTATACCCTGGCCAATGGATTTGTGAGGGTCGACGAAATCGATGTTCCTATTTTTTTGGAACGTAATAATGCAAGACTTCCTGTTTACCATCGGCTAGACCTCTCATGGAATGTTCATTTTAGCAAAAGTAAAGAGAACAAGAGGTGGCAGAACGATTGGACCTTTACAATATATAATCTATACGGAAGGGACAACCCCTTGAATATTTTTTATACCCAAGAGCCAAGTACTACCAAGGCGGGAGGTGCATTCCTTTTTGGAGCGGGGCCTTTGGGCTCCAACCGGATATCGGTATTGAACAGTCCACTCATTTCATTGACTTATAATTTTAAGTTTCAATAAAAATCCACAGGAGTATTGAAACTTCTGAGGCACTGTAAATTCTCATAATCGCGACAGGATTACATACAATTTTCATAACGGCACTCCGTGCAGAAAATCAACAAAAGAAAACTTTGTATACTAAAAAACAAAAGCAAGCTATGTTCTTTAGCTTGCTTCGTTTTCCACTTTTTGTTGATTTATTCGTGATCGCGACAGGATTCGAACCTGTGACCGTCTGCTTAGAAGGCAGATGCTCTATCCAGCTGAGCTACGCGACCATTTTTCAAATGTGGGTGCAAACTTACTAAAAAATCTAGTTTCCGTTATGCTAAAACCCATCAAAAACGTAATGGAAATAAATCTTATTCAAAAGCTCTAGCCACTTGCTTTGAAGTTCCTAAGCCTTCAATGCCCAACTCGACCACATCACCAGGTTTCAAATAACGAGGCGGATCAAAACCAAGACCTACTCCAAAAGGCGTTCCCGTAGAGATAATATCTCCTGGTAGAAGCGTCATAAACTGACTGATATAACTAATTGATTCAGGAATATTGAACACGAAATCAGAAGTATTACTGTGCTGTAATTGCTCCCCGTTGACATTGAGCCATAGATTCAGATTGTGCGGGTCCTCGATTTCATCTGCAGTTGCAATAAAAGGGCCTAAAGGGGCAAACGTATCACAACTTTTCCCTTTCACCCACTGCCCTTCACGTTCTATTTGAAAAGCACGTTCACTATAATCATTGTGCAATACATAACCAGCCACGTGGTTCATAGCCTCAGATTCAGAAACGTAGGAAGCTTTTTTACCTATTACAACGCCTAATTCAACTTCCCAATCGGTTTTTTCACCCCCCTTAGGAATTAAAACATCATCATTTGGCCCTACTATGGCAGAAGTGGCCTTAAAAAAAAGCACAGGTTCTTTCGGAATCTCCATACCAGCCTCTTCTGCATGTTTGGCATAATTCAGGCCAATACAAACTATTTTCGAAGGTCTGCACAGAGGTGCCCCTAAACGGGTATTTTCATCTATTTTCGGACAATTATCCTCGTTGGTAGCCAACCAGGTTTTCAGCCTTTCCAAGCCATTTCCCCCAAAGAAGTCTTCGTTGTAATCTTGTCCAAAACCAGATACATCAATACGTGTACCACCTCTTAGTTGTATTCCTGGTTTTTCATTTCCTTTAGGTCCGAATCTTATTAATTTCATGTCTACTGTTATTCTTAGGTATATTAATTTCCATTTAACTTGATGAATCCACCATCAATAGGATAGTCCGTTCCTGTGGCAAAAGATGCCTCATCGGAACAGAGATAAAGTGCCAAGTTTGCAATTTCATCGGGGGTTCCCATGCGTCCAATAGGTTGGGTCTTTGAAAGTTTTTCGAACATTTTTTCTTCCTCGCCCGGAAAATTATTCTTAAGGTATCCATCAACAAAAGGCGTATGCACGCGACCCGGAGAAATACTATTACACCGGATGTTATAATCAAGGTAATCTTTGGCCACAGAATACGTCATTGTAAGTACCGCGCCTTTTGACATACAATAGGCAAATCTATCTTTAATACCCACCGTGGCTCCAATAGAGGCCATATTCAAAATAACACCACCCTTTTCCTTCATATAGGGAATAACTGCATTGATACAATTATAAACTCCCCTGACATTTACTTGATATACCCTGTCCATATCAGCCTCAGTAGTTTTTTCCACATTTCCAATATGGGCTATTCCGGCATTGTTAATCAAAATATCGATTGAAGAATCTTGCCCTACCAAATTCACGCAGCTTTTGACCTCATCTTGATTTGCCACATTACATTTATGTGAATGTGCTTTACCTCCAACACTTTTTATTTCAGCAACTACTTCCAGTGCCTCTTCCTCTTTCAAATCAAAAATATGAACTTCGGCACCGTTGCCAGCCAAAGCTATTGCTATTGCTCTACCGATACCGCTTCCACCTCCGGTAACAATTACATTTTTTCCTTTTAGATTGAATTTCATTTTTTATTGACCCTTTTTGGGACTTTAAATATAGTTCAGTTTTTTGGAATAGAATCGGAACTTATGAATGATCTCATTAGATCTTCCTCAACACCTGAATCTATGAAAAAAGAAGGTTGCTCGTTTTTAAAATATTTAAGGCTTCGGTTGAAATAGCTGTATTCCTTAAATATACCAGATATATCGCCTTCATCTTCTTCAAAACAGTAATGCATTTATCACCGATACACTAAAAGAAGCAATCGAAGTATTTTTCAAACGTTATTCCTGCTTAAAAATTAAATCAAACGTAACGGTAACATTATCTCCTACAATGACTTGCCCGAACATTGCCGTTGGCGGTTCAATTTGGAAATCTTTTAGGGCTATAGGATATTGTCCTGATATTTTGATAGTATCATCGGCTGACTCGATAATCATTCCGCTTATTTCAACTTCTTGTGAATGACCTGCGATGGTCAAGGTACCTACCAGAATAGATTCACTTTTGACTTCCTTTAATACAAACATCACCTTTGGATGCGCCTCTTTTTGTAATGCCGCATGCATTTTTTTGTCCATGGTAGCGCCACGCTCACTCTTGATATCCGCCACAATTACTTGAAAATCAATCTCCTTTGGAGTTATTCCATTCGATTTCAGAGAACCTTCCATGGTATTTGCCGTTACCTTCCAATCGTGAACGGTTGAAGTACCATCAATAGTGAGTTTACTTTCCTTACCCAAGATGTATCTGGTTTGAGCAGTACTATACAATGAAGCAGAACAAACTAAGATTAGAAGCAAATAATTTTTCATAGTTGTGTTTTTAGTTACTCTATTCATCTAGAACGGTTTGCCAGAATTTTTTCTGTTCTTCTGGTGAAGGCTGTTCTACAGGGCTTGCTAATCGAAAACCAACGTAATTCGAGTCTGTAAACCACCAAAAACTTTTAGGAATCTGTGGATCTCTTTTCTGTAATTTCATACTTGATTTTGTTCTGGAAGCCGAGCGCAATTTGTCCGCATCATCATCCCATGAACCACCTCGATAAACACGAGGGTGAATAACCGTAGGTATTGCCCAAGGATTTTTGGACTCTAAGGTTGTGTACGCATCATCCTTGAATTCATCTAAAGTCCACTCGGCGGCATTGCCATGCATGTCATACAAACCCCAAGCATTTGGTTTCTTCATACCCACCTTGGCATATACATTGTTCGAATTTTTATAATAAACAGCATACTCGTCAAGAACAGTACTATCGTCGCCAAAACTATAAGCACCTGTACTTCCTGCCCTCGCAGCATATTCCCATTCAGCCTCTGTAGGAAGTCGATAGAATCTCCCTGTCACCGTACTTAACCATTTACAAAAAACCAAAGCGGAATAGGTTGACATACTGACCGCGGGGTACCCCTCTTTCCCCATGCCGTACGATGGATCCTCATAGGGCGGACTAGGTCGGGTTATTGCATCTATTTTTATCACTTTGTCATTATCGAGTTTGACGAAAAGCTCCTTATTTTGTTTGAAGAATAATTCGAAGAGTTCCCAGGTGAGTTCGTACTTGGCCATATAGAAAGCATCTAATTCGACTTCCCTTCTTGGGCCCTCGTCCGCTTTACGGTTTTTTTCGGAGGCTGGGCTTCCCATCATAAACTTACCACTAGGGATAGTCATCATTTCAAAGGAAAATTCTGTTCCTGGCACCGTTTCGATATAACTTTCTTGTTTTTCCCCATCACCTTTGGTTTGGGCCTTAGTTTCTTTGCCGGCAGTTGTATTTTCTTTTTCGGTTGTTATGGATGTCGATTTACAGGCTTGATTAAACAGTATTAACCCAAATAAGAAAAGGGTAAAGGAAACAGTTTTTGTATTGTTGATTTTCATCAATTCAGATTTTCTCTAAATGTATTAAATATTTTATTGCACTGCCTGTCGATAGTATCTAAAGGTTTGTACCAGTAGGTAAGAACTTTTCGCAAATTGTTTTAAATTTGGTATACTTCGTGATTAACGACATTGAATCAATGAACAAATTAGGAACATTATGAAAAATTACATTTCGTTATTAGTCGTAGCATTTATCACTTTTAATGGCCTAGCGCAACGAGAAATTGTAAAGGAATTAGAATCCTTTACCGAAATCAAAGCTTTTGACCGAATCAATACTATACTCATAAAAAGCAATGAGAATAAAATAGTCATCACGGGGGATGATCAAGACGATGTCAACGTTTCGCTTAAAGGAGAACTTTTAAAAATACGCATGGATTTCGAAAATCAAATGGACGGCGGTGATGTGACCGTCAAAGTGTACCATACAGAAAACTTAGCTTTGATTGACTCCAATGAAAATGCTGATATCACTTCTGAAGACACGATATCAGGTGAGGAGGTTAGGGTTGCCGCCCAAGAAGGCGGGAAAATTACATTAAAAATAAATATTGATATCTTAGATGTAAAGTCGACCTCAGGGGCCGAAGTTACACTTACCGGTTTGGCAAAAAAGCAAGAAGCCGTTGCCAATACTGGTGGAAAAATCTTTAATGAAGAATTAAATACAACCGAAACCAAGGTGACGGTAAATGCCGGCGGGAGTGCGAAAGTTAATGCCTCGGATAAAATGGAAGCTAAAGTAAGGGCAGGAGGTTCGATTTATATTTATGGCAACCCCAAGGATTTGAAACGGGACAAAGTCTTCGGAGGAAAAATCAAAGTTATGGACTAATATCACTCTTACTTTGATTTGTAGCAGCAAGTTCTCAAACCGATTTATGGTAATAAAAAAGGAAGCATAAATATGCTTCCTTTTTCAATTGACAATCCTTTGATCATTAATTTTTTTCAAATTTGGTGTCGGCCATACGTATTCTGTTCACAGGTAACTTTGAGTACTTTCTGTTTAGTCGATTACTATCGCTATTGAAAGCTACCAATTCTTTGCTTTGAATATTTTCGAGACCATTTGATGTATCAAATCTGTTGCCTTGCAATTGAATAAATTTAAGTTTGGGCAAACCCTCAATACTACTAGGCAATGCCCCTTCAAATCTATTATGTGATAAAATCAACTCAAAGAGGTTCGTCATATTCGCAAAGTCAATTTGAATTTCCCCATCAAACTTATTTCCTAGAAGGCCCAAGCTTTCTAAATTGGTAAGTTTTTCTAGTGATTTTGGCAATTTACCTGAAAAATTATTACTTGAAAGGTTTACTATTTTTAAGTTTTTGGCAAGCCCAATTGTTTCTGGTAAACTCCCATCTAAAAAGTTATTGAAAAGAGTCAATTCTTCCAATTTAGACCAGCTCGAAAAATCGAAAGATAAATCCCCTTTAATATCGTTCATTTCAAGCTTTAATGCCTTCAAATTCTCTAATTGTGCCAGGGTACTGGGTAATAATCCAGTTATCTTATTAAAGGCCAGGTTAAGCACTTCAAGATTTTCCAACTTTTTCAGGGTGTAAGGTACATTTCCTTGCAAATTGTTCTTAGGTAATTCAATACGCACCACATGGTCATCTTCGATATGTATGCCATACCATTCATTTGTCGGGGCTTCTAAATTCCATGTATTGACCCATGACTTTCCATTTGTAGACTCATATAAGTCAATTAAAGCGGACTTTTCCTTATTTGATATTTGTGCTTGTAGCGTGCTTAAAAAGGTGAAAAGAAGAAAAACTGTAAAATAATGTATTATTTGTTTCATCCGACTAGTATTTATCTATTAGACCTGCGTTCTTTCCAGCAAAAATGTAACATTGAAACCTATCAGGGTATTCTTGGAGGACACTGTTTACAACACTTTATATTCTTCTTAGGAGATGCTCTCAAATCCCCTAAAACCATATTACTAACAAAAAAAAAAGAATTACCACTCCCTAAATACTCGAACTAGGTTAATTATTAACGTAATTAATTGTCATTATCATCATCTTCAAATTTAGTGTCGGCCATTCGTGTTTTGGTTGTATTAATATCCTTGAAATCATTCCTCAAACTCTTTTCATCATAATCAAAGGCCAATAGGCCTTTTGTCTCCATAAACTCAAGATTCTTGAACGAATCAAAATTGTTGTTCTGAATCTGTAGGATTTGCAGGCTGGCTAGTTGGCCAATCTCAGCTGGTATAGCCCCGCCTAGCCGATTATTGGCTAAAATCAGTTCTCTTAATTTCGAAAGCCCCCCTATTTCCGACGGAATAGAACCCTCCAGGGAATTTTCAAATAATCCTAAACTTTCCAATTTTTCGAGGCCACCTAACGACGACGGGATCAACCCATCTAAATTATTGCTCGACAAATTCAAAACGCGAAGGCTCTTAATATTTCCAAGACCATCAGGAATGGTTCCCGATAAGAAATTATTGAAGGCCGTAAACTCTTCAAGGTTTTCCAGTTTACCTATTGCCTCGGGTAATGCTCCCTTAATTCTGTTCATTTCAAGCTTTAGTATTTTCAAGTTTGACAGATTTACAATATCTTTTGGTAAAAGGCCGGTCAACGAATTGAATGCCAAATTTAAATGTGTTAGATTTTTTAATTCCCCAATACTTTCTGGTATGTTACCCTCTAAATTATTCCTGAAAAGGTTTATCCTTGTTACTTTCCCATCAACAATTGTTACGCCATGCCATTTATCCACACTTTCGGCCAAATCCCATGAGTTAGTCCAATCGGCACCATTTGTGCCCTCATAAAATTCAATTAATATTTTTCTTTCACCTTCAGAAACCTGTGCAAATGCCAATTTGAAATAAGCCAACAGGCATAAAAGACTCAGTAAAAACAATCTTAATTTTTTATGTGGATTTTCTAAGTTCATTTTTTTACGATTTTTAGTTGTCATCCTCGAATTTTGTATCTGCTGTTCTGATATCAGTATCTGAATAAAGCCTATTGAAATCCTTCCGATTTTTTCTATCCTGAATGTCATCAAACTCAAATAGTGCCAAATCCGTTTCTAACGGAATACTATTTCTAAGGTGTTTTTTATCAAAATCATTGTTCTGCAATTGTAATACTCTTAACCCTGGCAAAGAAAATACTGTAGTTGGAAAATTACCAGTTAATCTATTTTCGGCCAACACTAACACACTAAGGTTAGAAAGTTCTCCTATAGCCGCCGGAAGCCCTCCCTGTATTTGGTTATCCGCCAGTTCGAGGCGTTCAAGTGACTTTAGTTTTCCTAATGCCTCAGGTACAATTCCATTTATTTTATTATCTGAAAAAGAAATAACCTTTAAATTCTTAATGTCGCCTAGGCCGATAGGAATCTCACCGGAGATATTATTACTAAACAGATCTAATATCATCAACTTTTTCAGGTCTCCAATATTCTCAGGTATAGCACCTGATAACTTGTTTTTTCCAAGTCGCAACACCATAAGACTTTTAAGTTTTATAATGGTATTTGGCAAAGTTCCTTTTATAGAATTAAATGCCAAGTTCAGCACTCTTAAGTTTTGCAGATTGCCTAATGAATTAGGAAGTTGACCTGATAAGTTGTTATTCATTAAACTAACTGAAACTACGCTGTTATCTTCAACTTCAACGCCCGGCCAATTTGATATGGGTGAAGATAGGTCCCATTTTTGAGTCCACTGCTCGCCGTTGGTACTATAATAAAGATCAATGAGCGCTTGTCTTTCTATTTTAGAAACATTTCCGAAGGTGGCGGTGGCATTCAAGCCAACCAAAAATAGGACTATGTATAATGACTTTTTCATGTATCGAATTGGATCTTTATATACTTTAATAAGA
>CAZTLZ010000067.1:12906-17368 GCA_964614665.1 uncultured Maribacter sp. | reverse complement strand
ATCGAGGTCTTCGTTCTCTAGTCCGATTTCGCAGGTACAGGCCTGCCCTTCGGTCGTTTTATTCAACACCACTATCTTGGCCTCGGGGTACACCTTTTTAATGGATTCTTCCAAGGGATACTTTTCGAGGTGCTCCTCAAGGCAAACGAAACTGTTTCTTGGCGCTTTCGGCAAATAATTAGCCGCTTGAACGATCATGGGCTTGCCCGAAACCTGAATCAAAGGCTTTGGGTCTATATAGCCTTCTTTTGTAAAACGGCTTCCTAAGCCCGCTAAGGGAATTAAATTAATGCCATTAGCTTTATGGATTTCCGTATCTGCCACTTCATCACAAACTGCCCGGAAATAATCTGAGAAACCATTGTATTCTTCTACATCCTGCGGAGTACCCCATTGTAACATATGCTGCACATCATAGATCGACACCTTAAGACCGTTCTCCACTAATAGGTTATAGATCAAACTCACATAGTATTCCCCATTTAGATTGATGTCTTTCTCCATCAATTCCTTAAAGTACTTTTTAACGTACGCGCCTTTTTTGAAGTAGTAGGTACCCATAGAGGCGTATTCCTCCATTCTATTATCGGTAAAAGGTTCTTTCTCCTTGATTTCGAGCATCCACTGTTCTTTATCCCGCATGAAAGCATAGTTGGTCGTCCCCAGCATGTGCGGGTGAAAGCCTTTATAGGCAGGTACACAACCATCCGCATCGCGTGAACGTGTATGTTCTAAAAAGTCGGCGTAGTTCCAATAACATGAAAAATCACAGTAGTTCACAATGACTTCCTCCTCATCCCCCAAAAGGTTTTCAATATAGTGTACAGCATAAACCGGCCCTTTTTTATGGGGTGGAATTTCTACGATTGTACCTTTAGGAGCTATCCTTTCAAGAATAGCCCTCATATTGGTCTCTTTAAGATGTTCGCTGTTGCAGATGAAAATGAAATCTTCCTCCGACGGAAACATTCGTACGACATGTTCAATTATTGGTATACCGTCCATTTCAATTAGGGGCTTGGGCGTTTTATAGCCCGCTTGTACAAAACGATTGCCCATTCCTGACATGGGTATTACTATTTTCATATACTAAAATCTAAGGTTTTTGACTTCATATATCTCGAATTCATTGTTGCTCCAAATAGGTTCGTAAGACTTAAAAGGACTACTGAATCTCTTTTCAGTAACGATATAATCGAGCTGATAGTTTTCCGCTATATCCAAAAAATCAGTAGGCATCAATTTGCGATAAAATGAGATACCATTCTGTTCTTCTTGTTTTGATCCGTATACTCTAGAGAAACGATTATTATATTCCTTAATCGCGTTTTCCGTAAAAGGAAATTCAAGCCCTACCAAAACTCCTCGACGTCCAATAATTCTTAAATCCGTATTCAATCTGGTTAAGTGTGTTATAAAGATAGCATCTTCAGGTGTACTGGAAATAAAATCATAAAAATCCTTTTTCTCCTCATACTTATCGGCCTTTGGGCTATCAAGAAATACTATTCCTACAAAAATCAAATTTATAACTATAAAACTGAAATTCTTAAGGCTCAGATTCGGAAAAACGAAATATCCATTTCCTTTGATAACATCTGCCAAAAGAATTATCCAAAGGGGCAACAGCATCCAATAGGCAAAGGACGTGAATCGGGATGTTCCCAGATAAACTAGTAATTTAACTGGGTATAGGTCAACAAAAACATACTGAGCGGCAATAGCTCCTGCATAGAAGAAAAGACAGAGTGCTGCCAGTATAATCAGATTTTTGTTTCTCCGAAGGGCAGCATAACATAAAGGCACCAAAAATAATAGATTAATCGTAAGAAAAGTTTCTATCCAGTCCTTTGATTGAACTTTATAATAGGGCACATGGTAGTGCCAAGGATGTCTATCCAAGACATAGTACTTGATAAATTCAGCTGTCGAAAGATTACCGCTATTGGAAAACACAAGCTTTACCAAAATAATGGCCAAAATACAGGTAATCAAAATTCTAAGAATAGCATACCGTTCCTCTTTGTATTTAGGAATCAAAAACAGTATGTAAAAAAGAGCGCCATAAAGGCCTACCGAAGGATGTACTAAACATCCCAAAGCGAAAAGAAGTAGGTAAATAAAAGGTTTTGCCTGCTTTTCCTTCAAAATAATTGCGCAGAAACAGAACACTAGAGAAATACTGTTAGCCTGCATTGCCTGGGTGTAGTTCAACCACGAGGCAATTGTAAAGTATTCACGATAGTCTTTAATATATACCATGGATAACACGGCCAATACAATCAAAGGAGCCAGATAACTCATTTTAGCTCTAGATACATACTTGCCGACTAAGAGGCAACTTAGCTTGAAATACAAAATAGGATTAACGATACTCAAAAGTAATTTCGAAACATATAAGGCTGTGTACCAAGACAAGCCCGATACCCAAGAAAATGCCACTATAAAGTAACCGTAAACCCATCTCGGATTTATAACCATTGCGCTATTTGTAAAGAAATCGTTCAGTAGATAGTTATCGTCAAATACTCTTTCAAAAAACGGCATCATATCCTGTTCGCCCCAGGTATAAGCTGTTGGCTGCGCCATAAAGGCCAGAAAACCAAAAAAGGCAACAATCGCACAATAGGAATAGTTACGTGACGGGTCTAATTTCGATGTCATGCTCTGATTAAAATACCTTACGCGATGGCAAAAGTATAGTTGCTTTATAGTTTCTGTCGGTACTTCTCGGCTTCCCAATTACCCAGATAGCTGATTTCACTATCCTCCAAAAATTGCAACTTAATGTCAAGGGTGTTGGCTATCAACAGGTTGTTTTTTAGAACATCCTCGATCATCTTTGCCTTCTTTAGGTCCGCGGCCATAATATAGGGCAAGCCTTTATAGCCAATAATTTTTGGAGCATCGAAATACGTTTCTTGATATTTGTTAAAAATGTCTGCGTTCAAATCGTCAATATGTAAGATGGTATACCCACAAAATACATAGCCGTCAGGGGAAAAAGGCTTTTTAAGTGCCTTGGCATTCGTCTCTTTTAAGAGTCTCAAAATAGTTGCATCTTCGGTAAGATATGCAATTTGGTTCTGCCCGAAAACATCATTATACGATTTCGCCAGTTTGGTCGTATCGCGATATCTCGAAAAATCGACCCCCGCCTTTTTTTCTGCGTCAATCACGACTTTTTCATTGAAGGCCTCAATATCTTCATAATTATCAGAGCTGATAATCAGGCCGTGATTCTGAAGGAAAATTACATGAGGTATACGACCCTCCTTAACATAGTAAGCTTCCATCCGCGTTTTCAATTCCAGAGCGAGTTCTATTCCCGGGGTTTCGTAGCGCACGTATAATGCTTCGCTATCCAGCTCCTTCAATTCGTGTTGCCCGTTTTGATGAGAGGTAAACAGGTTTACCGAAATGGAATGCACATGAAGGGTGTACTTGTACAAGAGTGCATGTAAATAAGTCTCTATGGAAGGTCTTGGTCCGTCAGATGTTTTTGCCAATTGTAGTTTCTTTGACGCCGCAGCGTCTTTTTTCTTTTTATCCGAAATGGACAACACCTCTTCATCCTCCAGTATCTGTACAACTTTCTCCGTTTCGACGATGGTATGCCCGGTATTCGGGGTCAACTCTGAGAGCAAATACCCGGAAGCCTTGATATACATTTTATCTCCGAATTTTACGGAAGTATTACCTCCGCCAGCTTGTACTAGGTCAAACCTTTGCCCAGCGTATTTTGACATTCTTATCAAGGCATCAAGTGCTTCTTTATTCTCCATGGGTATCGATATCTACGAATCGGGAAACTTCTTTTATGCTTTCTTGGGGCGATTGGTGCTCTCCTTTATGATTGATCCAAACACTCGGAATGCCCATGGCGTTGGCACCCATAATATCTTTGCTCCAACTGTCCCCTATCATCAAGGCCTCTGAAGCCGTACACTCCAACTTTTGAAGTGCTTTTGTGAACATATAGGGATGTGGTTTTTCAATACCGGCTTCTTCACTGGTCACCAAGAAGTCTACATACTTCTGTAGGTCTAGTTGTTTTATTTTGCGATATTGAATATGTGCGGTCAAGTCTGTCAGAATACAAACCTTCCCCCCACTTGCTCGGTGGGTCTCGATATAGTCTTGTACCCCTTCGAAAAGCTCTATCCGTTTCAAAAAGGTACTCCAATACAGTTCGTAAAGTTCCAGGGCATGGGGCATGCTATTCAGATTATTGTACTCTAGCATTTTCTGAAAATAGAGCAATCTATTGTGTGATGCAGCTCGCGCAGGCAATTCAAAGTGGGTGTTTTTTCGCGCCCGATCAAAACTAGACTGTGTTTCTTCTTTGGAAATCGCAAACCGCCCGGAAAAGTTTTCTAAAACGGTCGACAAGGCCTGTTTATGAGGAGTATCATAACCATATAAGGTATTATCGAGGTCGAGGATTGTTCGGCGGCAGAGC
>CAZTLZ010000067.1:0-12896 GCA_964614665.1 uncultured Maribacter sp. | reverse complement strand
GAGGATAAGGTGTTTTACCATTGTTCATTTCGGTTGGACCGTACCAAAGATAAAACCTTAATGGTATTTATGGTGCTACTGGTCTCAAAAAAGCCTCGTTCTTCACCCAAACTAACGGTTGCATTGGTACAAACCTTTTGCCTTTAAAAAACGTCTCAATACTGTTAAGATGAAATTCTAGTCTTTTCTGAGAACCTTTTTATAGGATGTGAATTCATTTGACTCCAGTTTTACGACTACTATTTTCCAGCTTCCAATCCTATCCCAAGGAACCTCAACATTACATCATTATCCGGGAATTCATTAATCTGATTTGTAATCCATATGAAATCTCCTGCTATTTTACATATAATGAAGGTGGACTCATTCAGTAAAATTTTGATATTGTATAATTGCTAATTACCATTTCAGAAGGATTGCATTCACTTTTTCTGATTTCAATTTCATAGGTATTGAAAAAGGTAATCTGAAAAAGATCAGCAATTGAATCAGAAACCTGATGTATTAATTCGGTCTTGATTCATATATTCACAAGACATATCATCAATCCAAGTATTAGAGTCATAATTGATGGCGTTACAATCTGTATTGCCTTCCTTCTTACAAGACAAAAAAGTACTGCAAGAAGAATAAAACTGCACACTTTGTTGAACCAATATTCAGATTTAGAGCCGACTGATTAGTAGCCCACTTCCTCCCTCTTTGAAATCGTTATTGTCGGGGCTATCAAAAATGTATCAGTCTGGCAATCGATCTCTGTAAATAAAGCCATTAGATCGAATTTCAAACTTTCCCGTAAAGTAGGTTTCTTCGGTTCCCTCTTCCGGCTCAAGCACGGTGACCGCTAATTGTACCAATTCATCCTTGAGGTTATTCACCCGTATTTTATTCTTATCGAAAATCTCGTAGTCTACTTCTAGCGGCCCTGAATGATCTAATCCCCTAAAGGCGACTAGGTTCTTAATTGACAGACTGTCATATCCTATAGATCGTATCTCCAAATAAAAATCATCTGCGTTCTTGCCCCGTGGAAGGAGTTTAACCGTTCGAACACTTCCTTTTACATCAATTTTCGCAATCAAACCACGTTGAACCGAAACCAGGTGTGTAGAATCAGGATAGGGCGGACATACGAGTAGGTCCCTATTCCAGCGTACACTGATTTGCTCTTTATTTGAAACGTGTTTTTTGAACTGCCACAGTTGCCCTGCAATGATTTTTTTTACAAGTGTAGTGTCATAAATCTCTCTTCGATAATAATATCTACTTGTATGAACACCGCTCGATTGCAATTTCTCCAAATCTTCTTTTTTGAGGGCGGCGCCTAAGAAATCAAACTGATTTGCTCTAAAATAAAGCGGAAGGTGTTGATCGTATGGTTTTTTACAATTAACGCTCTTAAACATAGGAAAGCTCGAAAAAGGATAGGTTTTTAGTTTTCGTTCAACCTTATGCCCTGTATCGAATGCTACGACGACTTGAAAAGCAAGAATTACCGACGTAATTACTATATACTTGGTCCGGTATTTTTTAGTAGTAGGGAGAAAGCTCTTGCTTTGAATCCGTGTTAAACGGGGAGACAACCGTTGTAAAAAGAAGTCCCAATCCACATAAAAAACAAAAATCAACAACCATTTATAATTCCACAGGTTCATCACAACGCCCAAGCCAAGTGTTTCAATCATGAACAACACGCCAAGCATTAGTCTAAGCCATGGCTTGTGAAACCAAAAAATACCGAATATGGCTACTCCTTGTACAAACAAGTTGCCTAGTGCCAGACCTTTCCATGCCCATTCGTTATCTACGATGAATTGCAGATGAATCGGTATATCAGTGTTGTAGTAAATGAGATACCGTTCGATAACGTAGTTCCTAAGACTATCGGTCAAGGCCCAATCAAGGCCCCCTGCAGTTGTAATTTTATAGAAAAAGGCATTGAAATACATGAGACTGACCAACCCAACGCCCATGAAGATTGCCCATCCGTTGTTTTGTGTCAAACGATAGATTTTTCGCGTTATCCTCGGAAAGAGAATCAAGTCAAGCGACAGAAACTGCCCTACAGGGAGAAACATAGTACAGAAAAGTGCTAGATAGGTGACGTTGTAACCATGGCTCCAAGGCACTCCCCATGAGTATTGTATGGATACTAGTATCCATCCAGAAACAACGGCACATATCGTTGACAAGCGTGAAAAAACTCCCAAAACCATCAGTATTGATGCGCCATAACCAAAAACAACAAGCCCATTCAAAATCGCTCCGCTTGGCGGTGTAGAGATATAAAGAAATTGGAGAATCCCAATCGGATCGTATTTGCTGAAGTCGGCGTTATCAATATACTTAATATAGTCCCTGTCAAAAACCCAGATACACCAGAAACTGAGAATTCCCATGACTATTCGTATGATACCAGATGCTATACGCCTGTCTTTATCGAATATGTCTTTTATGAACTGTCTTATCTTGAGCTTTAACATTATTTACAATCGGTTCAGCCGTGGTAAAGGTATTACATTTTTTAGTAGATTTTTACCATGAAGGCTTCCCTAATCTTGAATGCGTGACACTGCAAATACTAGCCCACAAGTCGATTGTAGAACCCTATCAATTTTTTCTCTTCTATACTCCAATTGAATTCTGCCAAGACGGCTTTCTGGCCTCTATGGCCCATTTCAAGGGCCAGTTCTTTATGCAATGCCAATTTTTCGATAGCCGCTGCAATTTCCCTTGGTTTACCTGGGTCTACAAAAAGGGCACAGTCAACATTCTCCAGCAAACTTCGCCAATATGGAAAATCGGAAGCGATGACCGGAATACCGGCAATCATATATTCGAACATTTTTACAGGAATACTATCCAAATAACTTCTTGTCGGTTCCAAAACCACCAACCCAGCGATTGATTTTTCTAGCGTTTTTTTGACTTCTTCTCTGCTTAAAAAACCCAACTCTTTTACATTTTTCCAGCCTTCATTATCAATCGCCCGTTTCCGAAGTTCTTCATTTTCAAATTTTCCGCCTAACAAGAGCTTTGTATTCTCCAGAAATTGCATGGCCCCGACCATACTCAGTATACCTCTTACCTTTGATATTGCGCCCACATAGCAAACCGCATTTTCCTTAACAGGTTTTTGTGTGCCGTCATTTTCAAATTCCTGAATCTTTGGAAAATTACGTACCTGAACAACGTTCTCGTTACTTCTCAAAAAGCGTTCTTCCAAGTTGGGCGTTACCGTAACGACTCCAGATATCTTTGATACAATTTTGTCTTCGTAACGTTCAATGATCGTCGAAAGCAGTTTTCGAAATAAGGATGGAATATAAGCCTTATCAAGCACTTGGCGTGGTACGTCCTCGTGAGAATCATAAATGATCTTGTTACCTTTTCTCATTAGCTTTTTCGCAATTCTCAACAATTCAGGGTCATGAAAATGATAGATGTCGGTATCTATTTCAAGAGCTTTCTTTAAAATCTTTTTGTGATAGGAAAGTATTCGTTTTATTCGCCCTGAAGGTTTCCCGATGTCCAAAATTTGAACCCCATCCTTGACTTCGTTTCCTTTACCGTCGGCAACGATTAGGGTAACGTCAAAACCTTTTACTGCAAGGCCACAACATTCTTTTACAAACACACGGGTGTCATATCGAACGTGAACTGTTGTTAGGTGGCAAATTTTTATTGGAGTAGTCAAATTCAAATATGAAGGTTGGTACGAATTTATTCAAAGATACATGCTATGTTTAAATTGGAACGATTCTACCAACATTAATACAAAAGAAGCCGTACAAACTTAAGTATCTAACCCAAAATGGTATAGCAAATTAAGAACTTCAATAGTTTAAACAATAGTAGGCTTTTGCTTACGTTGTAATTTTATAATCACATCATACCCCTCTAAATTTAATCGTTATGAAAAAGCTGATTCTACTTTTCTTTATGGTTCTATTCATCTGTAGTTGCGAAAAGGAGAAGGCTTCTGGAACCTTAACCGTCTCGGGATACTTAACCAATGGTACAAGACCCGTTGCTAAGGCCAAGGTTAATCTAGACGACTTGATTCAATATTCCGCAACATCCAATTCTGAGGGTTTTTTTGAGATAAAGGATGTTCCTGAAGGCGAATATCAATTGAATTATAGCGTTGGGTCAGAATCTGAGAGTTTCTCAAAAAACAGTGATAAAATCAGGTTAAGTGGTAATCTACTTCTAGAAAACCTACTTCTTCCAGACCCAGTAACTATTGGAGAACCTCAAATTGAACGCGACTTCGAATCCAATGAGGTTACTTTATCGTGGAATAGGTATACCGGAGATGATTTTAGCGAATATAAATTATATAGACATTCGTCAAGCGGCCTTGATGAGACTACCGGTGAACTATTACATGTTGCCACCTCAGCTCAGGACACCACATACACTTTGACATTGCCGCATTCATCAGAAACCTATTTCAGGGTTTTTGTGAAAGACAACCTTGGCCTCCTTGGAGGAAGTAATATCTTGGATTATTTGATCGGTCTGGCTGAATACAATCCACAACTGCAGCTCAATATTCGAAATGAACTCTATTTAAATGACGGGGAAGAACAGGAACTGTATTTTGATGCTCCTGAAGCTGGCTTCTATTTGATAGCTTGGTTCGATGCCGGGTTCTCTCCTTTTACAACCTCTCATATCTCTATGAGTGCTCTAAACAGTGATAAGAGCAGTTCCTATTTCCAAAACCAATACCTGCTCATACACAATGGCGCCCCCATGCCCATTTATGTTCCCGAGGCGGAAAGAGTATACCTAAAAGCAAAACAGGTTTCCGAATCTAGTTTTGGTGCCTATGGTGTTACAATTACCCCCTTGCCCTTTGAAAATTCCGTACCCCTTGAAGTCGGTGTCGAATTAAAGCAGGAAATCGGTCTTGGCGAAGTGCGTGTCTTGCATTTTCAAGCTGAGGCGAACAAAGACTATCAAATACAGGTGAAGAATAACCTGGACGACTACAGTTATAATCCCACTTCCGCTAAATTCATGTCCGTTTACCAAGAGGGTTCAAATTCATTCTCGCCATATAATATCCATATGAATCCTTGTTGTGATGATATCCCCAAACTAGTAACTGTTTCGGTCGACATTGCCAAAAAAGTATATTTGGTCGTTGATAATGCCTATTGGCTAGAAGAGGCAGCGGCTGATGTTTTGGTTGCAGAACAACAGTAAATTTACTTGTTCTTAGACTAAAAAAGTTAGTTCTGGTTTGCTCCCGTTTTATCATTGAGTAAAAAAATTGCAACCAATAAGAGTGCAAAAGCTCCATGTGTCAACAAAACCGTAAAAACAGATGAGCTTAAAAAAGAGAACATGGTCAGAACAAATAGACCAAAATATTTTGCGGGAATTTTAAGACTGTTCAATATGGCAAAATAGGCGCTTACAATAAAAATATTGATCAAGACGCCCCAGCCGCCCAAATTCATATACCCTTCTGAAACCAACCCATTATTAGCCGACATATCCGGTCGATTAAAATAGACTTCACCGATCAAGTTCGTGGCTCTAATGTCATAAGGGTACTCAACAAAACTTTTTAAGATGGAATCTGACCAGTATAAATAATTGTCATGAAAAAAGTCCAGGTAACAGATATCCAACAAGGTTGGGATGAAATGCACCCTTCGAAAAGATAGGATCCACGGATAATCATACCCTAGACTGGCCAAAGCCAAAAATAATATGATACCTATACCTGAGTATTTAACGATAAGCTTAACGGATTGCGCGTAACTAAATCTATAAAAAACCAAGACCACCAGGAGCCCCACATAGACCGTTTTATGTGCACCAAAAAGATAAAACAAAATCAAATACAGCACGCCTACCAGTACCCAAAGCTTCTTTTTGAGTTCTAATCCAAAAACAATGATCAACGGAATAACAATCTTAGTGAACACCGAGTAGGTATACCCAAAGTAAGGGTTCGACAAAGAGCCCATAGTACTTCTTGTCTGATAAACATCGAGCAACAAGAGGTTCTTAAGATTGATATACGGCCCGTACACAATCAAATAGGGTATGACGCCCAACGTGGTAACAAACAACAACAAATAAAGAGATTGGGTTTTGTTGATAACCGGTATTTTGCTAAAATCCATCTGAATTTTGGACAAGCCAAATATTACATAGAAAAACACCTGATGGTACAACATCAATTTAGTAGGATACATACCCGCCGAAGTAAATGCGATCAACGAGGGAACGGTCAACAAAGCAAAAAAGATGGAGAGTACTATGAATATGAGCTTTGTTTTCTTAAGACCTCGCAGCAAGAATAGATTTAATGCAAATAAGACGATTGCTACAACAAAACGCCAAAAAGAAAAATCAAATTCCCCATCTTTCATGTCGGCAATATATTCCCAATAGAAATAGTGTTTGATCTTGTAGTGGTAGAGGGCCATTAAAAGGAAAAAATACAAGGTAAAGTAGTGCGGGATGGTCAGTTTGAGCTTCATAAACGGTCATCTCCTCCTTTCTTCATCGAAAAAATAAAGCACACTAAAAAAGAAAAGAAGGAAATCCCCGAAAAACGATTAAACATCCCTTCGAACATCGAATTGATCAATAGAATCAACACAAAGGCAATGAACAGGGGGTTCTTTTGGCTACTTTTGAACAAAAGAAAAAATATACCGAAAAGTATGATTACTGCCAATACCCCATTCTCCAACCAAGACTGTAGCCAAAGGTTATGGGCATTATGATTTTCTCTTAAAGGAACCGTGTAGGCTTTTTCTCTGTATCGATTATTAAGCGCATTTTGAGTTTCCGAGTGACCATACCCAAAAATCGGTTTTTCCTTTATTAATGAGAGGGCCGCATCCCAACTCAGAAGACGTGTTTCAAATCCGAAACGTGCTTCTTTGTTCAGCGCCATTTTTCCTTGAGTGATATCCATAATACTTTCTTTGATTCTTGGATTTAAAAAGGCAAATGTTACTAAGAGTACAACGAAAATCGACGTCCAGATCCATTTTTTTCTTGGTCTTACATCCCATGTCCATAATTTAAGTCCGAAGACCATTATTAATGCAATAAAACTAGCTTTATTAGAGACCAAAAAAATCAATACTAAGAAAAGAAACAAAAAAAGCCCTCTCAGCCTTCCACTAAACAATCCTGGTCTAAAGAGTAAAACAGCAATTGCAACTGCAAGGTACAAGGCGAAGTACACGGTTTGGTGAAAAACGGAAAAATATCTTCCAAAAAAATAATTTCCCCCATACAGTATGGATTCCATGAAACCTTTACCCTCCAAAACATTAGGCTGGAAGTACAGACTTCCATTTTGGGTCCCCAAAGAATTGTACAGCGCCAAAGTCAAACACACGCATCCCGCTAGGGTCACGCCCCAAACTAGCGCTTTTAATATGGCATTTCGTTGCTTTTCATCATAACATTGTAAAAAAAAGAGTAGCGGGAAAATCAAAAAGGATAGCTTGTATTCCAAAAATTGAAACGTAAAGAATTCCGATGTAAAAAATCCGATAAAGTAGGTTACATAAAAAGCAGGTAGAAGCCTGAGATACTTGTTTTTGAACAAATTAGGTTTTTGATAACTTATGAATGAAAGTAACACCCAAACCATCAGGGCTATAGTGACGATTTTTTGGGGAAAAGGAATCAAAAATGCATACAGCAACGCACCGTAAAAAAACCCTTGCTGTCTCAGTTTATCCAATGTTTTTTGATTTTGTTCTAGCTAATCTATTCTATACGCCTTTACGGTTCGGTGCTGTATTACGAAATAAATTCCATACAAAACAATCTCATGAATCACATATACTACTAGTAGTCGCTCCACGGGTAACTTTAAAATTTCAGCACAATATCCCAACGTCACAAAGGTGCTAATAAAATACATGACTTGCCATCTAGAAGCTATCCGCAGTGTATTGGTAGCATTAAAAACTGAGGACAACGGACTTACTACAAGTTTGGCCACAAAACTAAAAGCCAATATCGAGGCAAACACACCAGCCCTAGTCCATTTTTTACCGAAAACGACCCCAAAAAGTGGTTCTCCAAAAAAGTATAAAACCAAACAAATTGGAACGCCCATGAGAAATAGTACCCCAGCTGATTTTTTGAAGAAAGAAAGCCCCTCTTTGTATCGCTCTTCATTCATCAGCGAGGCCATCTTTTGGTAGAACACGTCTTTATAAGAGTTTCCTATAAGCGCCAAAGGCGCACTCAAAGCAGTAAAGGTAAGTCCGAAATGGCCCAAATCTTCAATAGAGTAATACCTGGTCAAGATTAAGACCAATGCCTGTAGTGAAATTGTATTTAAAAAAGAGGGCCAAATACCGAATTTAGGATAATCAATATAACTTATTGCCATTTCTTTTAAGTTTCGAAAAGGTATCCATTTCAAGGTTGTAGGTGATTTTCTTGATAGAAATATCCATGACACCAGAGATCCTGTTATTTTGGCAATCACTAAACCAAAGGCGAATAATTTGGTAAAACCGAGGCCAATAGCGGCAACCACATAACCCCCAGACTGAATTACTTTGGCAACGGCATTGGTCGTAAAGGTTTTATGACGGATAGATACATTGACATAGGCACTCCAAATACCAAAAAACAACACATATAGAGGAACGTAGTACAAAACATTTCCTAACTTTTCGGGAAAAAATCGATGAAAAAAAGGTAAAAATAGTGCTATCAAAACTGCATATGCCAAGGTCAAATAAATACTTAACGTGAATATCTTGTTGGCATTATCCTCTGACTTGGGCAACACGATAGCCAAATGATACTTGCCTCCCACAGCAACCGCAAAAATACTGGCAATGGCAAAAAACGAAGTGTATATTGCCCAATCTTCTTCGGAAAACACCCGGGTCAAAATTGGCATAGCCAATAAGGGCAATGCTTGAGCCATTCCTGTACCCAATATTTGAGACGAAACGTTTTTTGAAAACTCAGATTTCGAAAACTTATACCACATTTCCTACTATTAATTACTTCTAAATCACATTAAGAAATAAATGCCTTAAATATGGCTCATCATCTTTCTTCCGCTAAAAATTTTCGAACAACCTCCAAAAAACCTTTGGAGGAAACAGGGGAAAAAACATTCGCGATGGTTTTTGACTTAGAAAGAAAGGCTATGTTATCGTTAATTTGTTCTTCTATTTTTGACGAGTTTTCACTGAGATGTTTTTTGGATGCCAAATCACAACACAGCGCCATTAACTCATATCTCTTTTGGGTGGTCTCGAACCAGGCAATATCATTTTGCATTCGAGCTCGAATCTCAAGGTCCTTTACACCCCTAAACATCGTTGACCATTTTACTTCTTGTTCTCTTAATATCTCAATAGATTCGTCTAGCCCTATGAATTGGGTTGCGTAAAATTTCTCTGTGGAAAAGGTATAGCCATCAGGTAGGTTTTGCTCACCTCCGCCTCTATACCTTGAAATCAAATCAAATGCTTCCTCTTCAGTAAACATGGGTTTTGCCCAGTAGATATTTTGGAATAGAATTGAACTCAATGAACCTGCTTCAAAAATAAGCTTTGCGTTGCTTGTTGCCTTCATCATTTGATTGAACAAAGCCCTCCAGTCAGCCGCCCATTTTCCATATTTTTTGTCAAAAAACTCCAAGACTACTTGTTCTTGTATGTTCTTGCTGTTTTCCAAGGGCTTTTTCCAGCACATGTTGGCAATCAGGGCATTGGTCAATTCCAAAGGTCCAGGGTTTTCATCTACAGGATGCATGTAAGCATATAATTCACTTCTTTCAGGAAAAAAGTAATCAAAGTCAGCCGCAAAGTTTTTATGATTGGTAATAGCAATTCCGGAATAATTACTCTTGTAATTGTACTGAACAAATCCAGACTTAAAGTTCGTCGCCACTCTCCAAGAATCAATCCCTTCTAACAATTTTAGGTTTGAATGACTTTTACTGTTGTAATTGTTCAATGCATAAGTCCAATCCCTCGTGCTAGGATAAAAAACGTGTATATAGTCTTTTGTCTCAAGTTGCTGGGTGATTTTAAGGTTAGATGGCGGTTCTAAGGTTTGGTGATATGATATTCCAGCCAAAGTTACTTTTCTTGAGAGTATATTGCTTTCATAGGCTTTTTCAAGATTTTCAGCTATGACCAAATAAAAATATAAAAGGGTATCTGAAAAATTACCTATGCCCATGGCATATTCACTTTCATCTTTGCGAAAGCCCTTTCTATCCGATGGCCATATATTAAGAATATCAATGTCTTTTAAGTCTCCTGTTTCTAATCTCTCGATAAGCCTTTTTGAAAAATATTCAGGGACTTCTTTATTAGCAAATGATGGATTTACGTAGTTTCCTTTTGCTGCAACTTTCCATCTTTTATTTTTATTCAATGTGAACCATTCGGGATGTTTTTCAAACAATCCATCTTTTGAAAACTCTTCTTGTATTAGATTATGCTCGCCACCCCATATCTTAATACCTAGCTTTTGCCCTAAATAAGGTTTTGTTTTACCCGTTATGTTGAATTTATTTCGGGCTAGCCATAGCACATAATTTTCCGGCAAGTCTTTCTCAGCGAATGTCCAAAAACCTCTTAAATCTACCATGGGGGTTTTTAATACTTCATAGGATTTCAAGTTACCTCGTATTTTTCTCGGTACTATGGTTTCTTCGGGATTATACCAAGAAAAGCCCATTTTACTTAAGAGCTCGTAAGTACCATACAATTGACCAATTCTTGTGCGCGCAACTATGTAGATATTTTTATTGTTTTCCGAAACTATGGCAAATCCTTGATCTTCAAGGATTTCAAAATCAACACGCCTACTAATCTTCGGATGATTTTTCTTGAGGAGTGTTTCGGAAATAAGTACAATCGAATTTTTAACGTCATGTTGATTGTACTTTCTTATGATTATCCGCTCATCTATGAGTTCAAAATGGTGCTGAAGTTCGCGGGATGCAAAAGCCACAGTAATGGCGTTTGCCTTTTTCAAATCGTTAGACCAATCAATCAGAGATTCATCCCTTAAAGCTTCTTCATGTGAGCTGTATGGCCCGAGGGAGACCATTATATTCTTAAAAGGACTTCCCTTAAATACTTTCCATGATTCTCCAGTAGATGTACTACTAAACGCAAATGAGCAACTTAAAACAAAAAATAAACTGAAAATGCTGTTTTTTAATATACTCATGCCAAATAGGTTTAGAAAGTAGAACGCCCAGAGCTTATCGCGTGCCCGACGCAAAGGGATGATACTCTCCTTTTAAACCGATAGGCTCAGAGTTCCTGATATCGTGAACAATTTCAATGGCCGTTCTAGCCGCTTCAAGGCCATACCCATTTCCGTCAAGGATATCTTGATACACCATTGTATGTAAATCGGTGAAGCCACCACTAAATTCCAATTCTTCTCCATCTATGGTAATTGATCGGAAGGTCGTCTGTCCTTTTTTCTTGATTTCCGACGGAAGGTATTCAGAATTGATAGAAAGAAACCACCGAACCCTTGCATTTTCGAATTCGAGATATCCCGCAGCACGATCCTTTTCGTGAATATGGACAATATTCTCTTGTACATCTCCAAAAATCCATGACAGCATATCGTAGAAATGAACACCGATATTGGTAGCAATACCCCCCGATTTGGCATAATCGCCTTTCCATGAGGTATGATACCAATGTCCACGGGAAGTCAAGTAGGTCAGGTCTACTTCAAATTTACTGTCTTTGTTGGCGTTCTTTACTTTTTCCTTCAAAGCAATAATACTTGGGTGGACCCGCAATTGAAGAATGTTATATATTTTTTTTCCTTGGTTTTCCTCTACTTTTTTTAGCTTATCAATGTTCCATGGATTTAAAACTAAAGGTTTTTCGCATATCGCATCGGCTCCTGATCGTAATGCGAAACGGATATGGGCGTCATGCAAATAATTAGGAGAGCAGATACTAACAAAATCCAAAAATAGCTCCTGCTCATATTTCAATTTTTCAATATGACGATCAAAGCGCTCGAACTCTACGAAAAAATCGGCACTGGGAAAATAAGAATCTATAACTCCAACACTATCGCCTTTGTCAAAAGCTGCAAGTAAATTGTTATTGGTGTCTTTGATGGCCTTCATATGCCTTGGAGCAATATAGCCTGCTGCTCCGATAAGTGCGAAGTTCTTCATTAGTTTTTGGTTGTTTATTCTTATTTGGTTCTATCTACTCGATTATCTGCCAGGCTGTATTCTTGATTACTTTCAGGACATATGGCCTTGCCCTTTGCATCGAATTTCAGTCGATGACCATATTCGCTGACCCAGCCTATTTGCTTCGCCGGATTACCAACTAAAAGGGCATAGGGCAGCACCTCTTTCGTAATTACGGCACCAGCACCTATCAAGGCATACTTGCCAATTTTATTACCACAAATGATAGTGGCATTTGCCCCAATGGATGCTCCTTTTTCTACCAAGGTCTTCACATAACTATCGCGTCGAATTACAGCACTTCTTGGATTGGTGATATTTGTAAACACCATACTTGGCCCTAAAAAGACATCGTCTTCACAAATGACACCGGTATAGATAGAAACATTATTTTGCACCTTCACATTATCCCCCAAAACAACTTTAGGGGAGACTACTACGTTCTGACCGATATTGCACTTTTCACCCAATTCACAATCAGACATAATATGGGAAAAATGCCATATTTTGGTTCCCTTACCAATGAGACAGCCCTCATCAATTACCGCAGTGTCGTGTGCGAAATAATCCTTCTCACTCATTTAGTGTGTCTTTCAAATTTTAGCTAAAACGCTATTTATTGGCCGCTTCGCAAAAGTACGATAATTCTTAGCCTTGTCAAGTTTCACTTTCCCCA
>CAZTLZ010000066.1:0-17569 GCA_964614665.1 uncultured Maribacter sp. | reverse complement strand
TTCCTCATCTTTTTATTGTTGCCATTTCTTGGATGGTCACAAGAAGACCTTCCTTCCAAGCCACTCAAAATTGAGGCGGCCAATAAATTGGACGAAAAAGGCAAGAAGGACAAGGGAACTGCCCTACGTATACCTGATGTTGTAAAAAACAAGCCCAACATCAATTTTGATGATTCTCTCAAGGGTAGAAAGCCGGTAAAAATGCTCCCTGAAAAAAAGTTGCTTCAAGCGGGCCATAAAATGAAAATTGACCCTAAGGTTGGCCCTAGAACGGCAAAAGAAGGTTCAAAAGACCACTTCCCCGACCAAAACCTTGGAGAAATAAAAAGTAATGGCAAGTTTGTAGGCATTGTTTGCCGCGATCATGAATATGTCGATGGTGATCGCGTAAAGATTTACGTCAATGGGCGAGTCGCTGATCCGAACATTTTATTGACCGGTGCTTATAAAGGAGTTAATGCTGATTTAGAAAAAGGTTTTAATCAATTGGTTTTTGAAGCTTTGAACGAAGGTTCATCTTCACCCAATACAGCTCAAATAGATGTTTACGACGATCAAGGGCAAATGATATATTCCAATAAATGGTTACTTTCCGCAGGTTCCAAAGCAAGTTTAGTGATTACAAAAGAGTAATTATTTCCTTTTTCCAGGTTGATACGTTTCTTTTGCTCGTTTCAAAACGTCACTCTTATAATAAGGCACATCTTTCCATTTGACATCCGAATACATTTGAATTTGGTCGTTAAAATGTGGTGAATTTGGGTCACCGCTTTGTCCACCGGCCAAAATACTTTTTGCCTTGACTTTATCACCAAATTCAACAGCTGCCACAAAACTATTTCCGCGGGTACCAAACAATTTCTTCGCAGTCTCGCTACGATATCTTGCCCCATAAGCCGCCAAGGCACCCCAACGACCAGAAGCAAAACCAATGGGAATACTCGGTTTATTATCGTTAAATGCCTGGCGGATATCGCCATTCAAGCGTTGGTACCGATTCACTTCTCCCCAAGGCAATTCCCAAGTTCCGAAGTCTGAAGTTAGTTGGTCAACAACTGCTTCAAAAATTCTCAATTTCTCTCCATTCGGAGAGGTACTTCCCCAAAATTTAACCCGCTCCATCGGAATCATTCCCTCAGGATATTCGCCTTCTTGATAGTATCGGGTTCCATAGAAATGCGCCAAGGTCATAGCCACTGATTCTTTCGAGGTCTTAAAATCCCAGTCCGCTAAAACACTCATCGCTCCCTGAAGTTTTGGGTTTCTATCGTGATGCTCATAATACGCTTTTATCAATCCTGGAATCAAAGCTTCAAATGCCGGTAAATAAGGATCGTGCGCCAATTGAATCAAACTATCCAGGGTATAACCTTTTCGACCTTTCAATAAACCTATAGCATGTGCACCTCGAAAATTTTCCCTATCGATAGACATGTAATTTGGATAGTTTTCCCTCTTTGGACTATACTCTAAGGCCGAAGTATAAGGAGTAGAGTTGCAGTTCTGTAACCACCCATTTTCAGGATTCAATAAACCAATATTTTCTTCTACCGTATGTAAGCCTTGCCAATCGGTCTTAGGGTTCCAACCTTCTACAGGCTTCGTATAATCAAAAGATTCATCTCGTTTTGGGATGAAATTTCCATGGAAATACGCAATGTTACCCTCTGCATCGGCATAGACGGTATTGTTCGAGGAATTAGTCCTAATGTCCATCATCTCACGAAAACCTTTATAACCATCTTGTTTAGTTCTAATAAAGGACTGTTCCAAAGCCTTTACCGGTTCCCACATCATAGCAGAGGCCGTCCACATTGCACCCTCTTTATGCGTTATAGGTCCGTGGTGGGTACGATAAGTCGGAAAGGTCTTTTCTTCAAATCCGTTATCGCCTTTATATTTCAGTTTAATTTCGGAAACTTCAACAGGTCTCAATTCTTCACCATATTGATACATTATATTGCCCTCTAAGTTTGTAATATTTTCCTTGAACTCGTCCATAACATCAGTATATGTGGAAGTATGCATCCAACCTGTTTTCTCGTTGAAGCCTTGGTAAACGAAGAACTGCCCCCAAGTAACTGCTCCGTAGGCATTTAACCCTTCCTCACTAACGACATGAACTTCGCCGCGAAAATAAAATGAGGTATGTGGGTTAATCAGAAGCATGGCATCACCTGATTGTGTCAATTCACCTGCAATTGCGATTCCGTTCGAACCCTGTGGTTCGGCCATTTCTTTTTCTTTCTCCATTTCGAACTTTTCGGCAATGGGAACTTCCATATTACCTTCATAAAATGCTTTGATTTTACTGGTCCTTATTCGTTCGATATCACCTCCAATAGACCCTTCACTAAAATACATCGGCATCCATGGTTCAAAATGAGTCAATAATTTTGGTTCTACTTCAGGATGGGTCTCTAAATAGTAATTAACTCCATCTGCAAAAGCATCACATAGTTTTTTCAACCATTCAGGACTCTTATCATAATTCGCCTTAGCCTCCTCCTCGGTCATAAAAAGTTTCGCCCTTAAGTCGCTATAGAGTGCTTCTTCTCCCTCTACCTCGGCCAATCGACCCGTAGCCCAAATGTAATTCTGCTCTACTCGGTTAAAATCATCTTCACATTGCGCATATAATAAGCCAAATACAGCATCGGCATCGGTTTTACCATAAATATGGGGCACGCCGAAATCATCTCGAATGATGGTTATGTTTTCTGCCTTTTGAGTAAGGGTCAATTCTTTAGAATCTGCAACTGTATCGGTTTTGCAAGAGAGAAAAACGATAAAGGCCAATAGCATGATAATTCGCATAGCTAAAAAAGATTAATTGTTCGTACTCGGTTAAATTAATCGACCTGAGCCTGAAAAGCTAATTTTGTTTTAAAAAAACAAGACAGCCCCATTCGGACTTGAATTTAAGTTAACTTGTACTTTCCAAAATTCAATTCTCCATTTATGGCCGATAAAAAAGTTAGTATCCTTACCGCATTCAAAACCATCATTTGGCCTAGACGCAAACTCGTTCTAGTCGGATTATTGTTAATTATTATAAGTAAAGCCGCAAGTTTTATAGCTCCTGTATCGCTTCGCTACTTTTTGGATGATGTTGTTCCAAATAAAAACTACGACCTACTTAAGATCCTTGTTGCGGTAGTCGTACTTTCCTTTTTGGTTCAGGCAATAACGTCTTTTCTCTTGACCAAGGTACTAAGTATTCAAGCTCAATATATGATTTCGCAGCTTAGAGCGCAAGTGCAAAAACAAGTACTTGCCCTACCCATTCGTTTTTTCGACAATACCAAATCAGGGTCATTGGTTTCGCGGATTATGAGTGATGTTGAAGGGGTTCGCAATTTGATCGGAACAGGACTTGTTCAGTTGGTAGGAGGATCGATTACCGCCCTTGTCTCAATCATTTTGTTAGTTCGTATTAGTCCTAAAATGACACTTTTGACCTTTGCGCCCTTGCTATTATTCGCATTTATAGCACTTAAAGCTTTTAAGATTATCCGTCCTGTTTTTCGAGAGCGGGGTGAAATCAATGCTGAAGTAAAAGGAAGGCTCACCGAAACTTTAGGCGGCATACGAGTTATTAAAGGATTTAACGCCGAAGCCCAGGAGGGAAAAGTTTTTGAGAGCGGGGTCGAACGACTGTATAAAAATGTAAAAAAGAGTTTGACCGCGACCGCCGTAATGACCAGCTCCTCAACTTTTCTTTTAGGTTTGGCTACGACCGGAATTATGATGGGATATGGAGGTCATCTATTAATTTTAGAACAGATTACGGAGGGTCAATATTTTGAGTTCACCTTTCTTTTGGCACTTATGGTGGCCCCAATTGTGCAAATGAGTAATATCGGAAGCCAACTTACGGAAGCATTGGCGGGCTTAGACCGTACACAAGAACTCATGAATCAGATTACTGAAGCCGATGAAAAAGATCGCACTATCCAACTTTCAGAGATTAAAGGCGATATGAATTTTAGAGATGTGTCTTTTGCTTACGAAGAAGATAAGGATGTGATTCATAATATTAGTTTTGAAGCTAAATCTGGTGACGTAATTGCATTGGTGGGCAGTTCTGGATCGGGAAAATCTACGATAGCCGGTTTGGCAGCAAGCTTTTTAAATCCCGATTCGGGTAAAATAACTATTGATGGCAACGATTTATCTAAAGTTGATCTGACAAGTTTTCGTCAGTTTTTAGGTGTGGTCTTACAAGACGATTTTCTTTTTGAAGGTACCATACGTGAGAATATTCTTTTTCCAAGACCAAATGCTGCGGAGAGTGAATTACAAGCAGCAGTAAAAGCAGCTTATGTAGATGAATTTACGGATAGATTTGAAGACGGTCTTGATACGTTAATCGGAGAACGTGGTGTAAAGCTTTCAGGAGGTCAACGCCAACGTATTGCCATTGCACGGGCAGTTTTGGCGAATCCTAGAATTTTGATTTTAGATGAAGCTACCTCTAATCTCGATACCGAGAGTGAGGCCCTAATTCAAAAAAGCTTGGCTGAATTGACAAAGGGCAGAACTACATTTGTCATTGCCCACCGATTGAGCACTATTCGTAAAGCCAATCAAATTTTGGTTATTGAAAACGGACGTATTGCAGAACAAGGAACTCATGATGAGCTGATTGCCGAAGAAGGGAGGTATTATAATTTGTTTACCTACCAAGCGAGGATTTAACTCTCAGGTGCCAACTGTACTTCTAGACCATCTAAATCTTCGGTCATATGAATTTGACATCCCAGCCGAGAGTTATCTTCAACATAAAAGGCTTCTGCCAACATCGCATCTTCATCATCTGATTTTTCAGGAAGTTCGTGCTCCGATTTCACATAACATTGACATGAAGCGCACATCGCCATTCCACCACAAACACCTATCGTACCTTCAGGAGCAAGTTCGTACGAACGTACAACTTCCATCAAATTCATGTTCATATCTGTTGGTGCATCTACCTCATGAGCAACACCTTCACGGTCTATAATTTTAATCTTGATATCTGTCACTATTCTATCGCTTTTACCACCGCTTTTGGCGCTTCTTTTTTGCTTCCATCAAAACCTGTGACTCCACCGACCGTTGTATACTTCATTACATATTTCTTATCAGGAAATATTCGCTGATAGGCACTTTGACACATCAACGTTGCCTCATGAAATCCGCAAAGAATCAATTTTAACTTTCCTGGATATGTATTTATATCACCGATGGCATAGATCCCCGGAATGTTTGTTTGATAATCCAAGGTATTATCTACTTTAATCGCATTCTTCTCAATTTCCAACCCCCAATCCCCTATTGGACCTAGTTTTGGAGAAAGTCCGAAAAGTGGAATAAAATTATCCACTTCTAAAACAATTTCATCATCTTCTCCCGTCTTTTTAATAACAACGGTCTCCAGTTTACCATTTCCTTTTAAGTCGATTATTTCTGCAGGAGTGATAAGGTTTATTTTTCCAGCATTCTTTAAGTGTTGTACTTTCTCAACAGAATCCAAGGCACCTCGAAACTCATTTCTCCTATGCACCAAGGTCACTTCCGATGCAACATCAGCAAGGAAGATACTCCAGTCCAACGCTGAATCACCCCCACCAGCGATTACGACTCTCTTATCACGATAAACTTCAGGGTCTTTAATGATATAGGCAACGCCTTTGTCCTCAAAATCAATAAGATTGTCAAGAAGAGGTTTTCTAGGTTCAAAGCTACCCAATCCTCCCGCAATGGCTACGACAGGGGCATTATGCCGAGTTCCTTTATTCGTGGTAACAACGAAAGATTCATCTTCCAATTTTTCTATGGTCTCAGCTCTTTCTCCCAAGGTAAACCCGGGTTGAAAAGGCTTAATTTGCTCCATGAGGTTATCGACCAATTCGCCGGCTAGAATTTCAGGAAATGCAGGAATATCATAAATGGGCTTTTTTGGATAAATCTCAGAACATTGTCCGCCTGCTTGAGGCAGTGCGTCAATCAAATGGCACTTTAGTTTCAAAAGGCCAGCCTCAAAAACGGCAAAAAGACCCGTGGGGCCAGCTCCTATGATGAGGATATCAGTTTTAATCATTTAAAATCTAAATTAAAAATCACAGCAAAACTACTGCTGTGATATACTTTATTATATGACATATATCAGTTGAATTAGCTCAAATTAACCACTTCTTCAATCTGAGGAGCATATTTTTTAATGGTCATCTCCACGCCACTTTTCAATGTCATTTGATTTACACTACAACCAACACAAGCGCCCTCTAACTTAACTTTTACCGTAGAACCGTTATCGATAGATACGAGCGAAATATCACCTCCATCACTCTGAAGAAAGGGGCGTATTTCTTCCAGTGCCTTTTCCACATTTTTCTTGAGTTCTTCCGTTGTCATATCTCTACTTTTTTACAGCCGAACAGCCTGCCATTGTTGTTATTTTTATTGCCTCCGTCGGAGGTAGGCTTTTATTTCTACCTACTACTTCTTGAACTACGTTCTTAGTGAGTTCTTCAAAAGCTGCTTCCGTTGGTGAAGCCGTTTGAAGAGCCGCAGGTCTACCCACATCACCCGCCTCACGAATACTTTGCACTAGTGGAACCTCTCCTAAAAATGGCACTTTCAAATCCTCGGCCAAGTGTCTGGCGCCTTCTTTTCCAAAGATATAATACTTATTATCCTGCAATTCCGCTGGCGTAAAATACGCCATATTCTCAACAATCCCTAACACAGGTACGTTTATAGAATCTTGCTGAAACATGGCCACTCCCTTTTTAGCATCCGCTAGCGCCACTTCTTGGGGTGTGCTTACAATTACGGCTCCCGTTACGGGCATTGCCTGCATAATGCTCAAATGAATGTCGCCAGTACCCGGGGGCAGGTCTAGTAGCATGAAATCCAGCTCTCCCCAATGGGCATCAAAAATCATCTGATTCAGTGCTTTAGAGGCCATAGGGCCCCTCCAGATAACAGCCTGATTGGGCTGTGTGAAGAATCCGATAGATAATATTTTGACTCCATAACTTTCTACAGGCTTCATTTTCGATTTGCCATTGACATTCACTGCGAGTGGTTTTTCTTGGGCCACATCGAACATGATCGGCATTGATGGTCCATATATATCCGCATCTAACAAACCTACTTTAAAACCCATTTTGGCCAAAGTGACAGCCAAGTTTGCTGTAACCGTAGATTTTCCAACACCTCCTTTTCCGGAAGCAATAGCAATGATATTCTTTATTCCAGGAATAGGTTTCCCTTTGATTTCATTTGTTTTAGGCTTTGCGGTTGCAGCCTCAACCTTAAGATTGATTTTTATCTTGGCTTTCTCATAAACTTCTTTGTGGATAATCTTTAAGATTTCAACTTCTGTTTTTTTTCGCGCCTGAAGACTTGGGTTATTGATTGTAATATCTATCTCGACCTCATCGCCAAAAATCTGTACGTTTTTCACCGCACCACTTTCTATCATATTCTGGCCTTCTCCGGGCACGGTAATTTGCTCCAAAGCCTTAAGGATTTCCTTTTTATCTATCTTCATTATGTAAAATGATTCTAAACAACAAAGATAGGTGATAAGGGCGAAAAGTTAAAGGGTTTGAATTGAAAATGGAGATGGTAGAATAGTGTATGGTTATTACTCGTGACCCTAAAAATTTAGCATGCGGGACTGACTGTCCCTATATTTTCAGAAAACTTATGGCATAGTTACATTTCACCACCCAGTTCTTTGAATGGATCCCAGAACAGTTTTTCCAAATCTTGAATTTGATTGTCAATAACCACAATGCCCTCGTTCTCTAATAGTTGTTGCATGAGGTTTGTGCCATCAAAGTGATGCTTTCCAGTGAGAAGGCCTGCTTTGTTCACCACCCGATGAGCAGGAACTTTTTCCATGCTACCAGCACCATTCATCGCCCAGCCCACCATTCTGGCGCTACGAGCGGCACCTAAGTACTTTGCTATTGCGCCATACGATGTAACACGGCCATATGGAATCTGTTCAGCAACTTCATAGACCTTTTGAAAGAAATTTTTGTTCTCAGATTTCATTGGTAGATTAATAAAATATTCGAAATAAAGTGACAATTAATAGCAGTACCATCAAACCAGCTAAGATGTAGTTGGAGTTCTTAGAAAAACCATCTGTTTTCCTTTCCAATTTATTAAAATAGAAAACATAGATATATAAAACTGAAAATGTACCAAGACCTGCGGCCAGAACGAAGGTGATAATATCGGTTATTTCGAATTTTATCCAACCGGAAGCATTCCACATGGCATTGAGCCCAGCATAATACGGAATTGTCAATAAGTTCACAGCTGCCAAGAGAAACCCTTTCAAATAACTATTGCGTTTGCTTGCTTCCTTTGTTTTCTGTTTATGAGATTTATTCTGTCTTGCCTTGACAAAAAAATAAACGGCGAAAAAACCGAATACAACTAACGCTATTTTTAAAAGAATATCAATAACATTGGGATTGTCATGTAAAAATTTCGATATGAGCACAGCGATGTATGCCTGAATCATAATCATACTTGAAACACCCAAACTGAAAATTACCCCGTTCAATTTACCCTTGTCTACACTGGTTTTAGCAGCATTCATATTCAATAGGCCGGGAGGTACAGTTGCCATACTGGCAGCTGAAAAAGTGGCGAAAAATAAAATCAATAGATGTTGCATAAATCAGTTTACCTTGAATCGTGTATAGGTAATCGGCTTACCTTTTTCAAGGTACTGATTTTCGTAGAAAGTCTGTATTTCCAAAACTTCTTTTGGGCTTCCCTCATTTTTATAAACATCATGATTGGCGTAAATGATCTCCAAATCCAAACCATGTAAAAGTCCTAAAGTATAACCGTGCATAAATTCACTGTCCGTTTTCAGATTGACTAAACCGTCTGGTTGTAAAATCTGTCTGTACTTCTTAAGAAATTCCTTATTCGTCATTCGGTGTTTGGTCCGTTTGTACTTTATCTGGGGATCAGGGAAGGTAATCCATATCTCAGACACCTCATTTTCTCCGAATAACTCATCGATCAATTCGATTTGGGTACGTAAAAAAGCGACATTGTCCAGATGCTCCTCCAAGGCTATTTTCGCCCCTCGCCATAGGCGTGCTCCTTTTATATCTATTCCTATGAAATTTTTTTGCCTATTTTGCTTAGCAAGACCCAAAGTGTATTCGCCTTTTCCACAACCCAATTCCAACACAATTGGATTTTCATTTTTAAAATGTGATTTCCAATTTCCCTTTAGAGAAAAACCTTCTTGGATTTCTTCTCTTTTCGGTTGAATGACATTCTCAAATGTCTCATTCTCTTTAAATCTTTTGAGCTTATTTTTACTTCCCACCAGAACCCACTTTACAAATAGGTACAAAGCTAGTGAAAACTAGATGGAAGCGCTTGCAGTTTCATTTGGTATTTCGGCTTTGGCTTTTTCTAAAGTGAATGAGAATTCAGAACCAACCTCAACTACACTTTCAACATAAATACGTTCTTCATGGGCCTCTATAATATGCTTAACAATGGCCAAGCCCAAACCGGAGCCACCTTCATTTCTACTACCACTTTTATCAACTCTATAGAAACGTTCAAAAAGTCTAGGCACGTGCTGTTCTGGTATTCCTTCACCATTATCCGTGACCCTAATGATAACCTTATTCTGAATGAGGTTTTCAACACTCACCTCAGTAGTACCGTTCTCATACCCATATTTGATGGAATTGACCAATAAGTTCGTTACCACCTGTCTTATCTTTTCGCTATCACCACGCACAAAAATTGGTTCTACATAATCCATATCAAAAGTCAGTGATATCTTCTTTTTTGCTGCTTTCATCTCCAAAAGTTCAAACGCATTTTCGATAAGTTCTATAATATCGAACTCTTCCCAATTCACATTGAGTTCGCCTGCTTCCAATTTGGTGATTAAATCCAAGTCTTTAACTATATAAATTAATCTTTCGACAGCTTTTGTGGCACGTTGGAGGTATTTCTTACGTACATTTTTATCATCTATTGCTCCATCTATTAGAGTTTCAAGATACCCTTGAACAGTAAACAAAGGGGTTTTAAGTTCATGGGAAACATTGCCCAAAAATTCTTTTCGATATTCTTCGCGAATCTTCAGTGTATCGATTTCAATTTTCTTATCCTGAGCAAATTTTTCGATTTCCTCGGTCAACGTACCCATGTTCGTATTGATGGTTCTGGAGGTCAACGAGCTCGATTCCAATAACGAAACATCATCATAAATTCTCTTGATTCGGCGGTATATGAATTTCTCAATTCTTAATTGTACAATGAAAAATGCAATAATGAACGACACAATAACAAAAGCTACCAGAAAAAGCCAGTTATTCAGGTCATAATAGCGCATTGTCAACCAAAGAAACAGCGTAAGAATTACGGATATGAAAAGGGCTGTACGAAAGGCAAACTTATATGATCTCTTTAAGCGAATAGCCATTGTACCAATTTAGGAATAAATTAAATATGGTACTAAAGAACAAATTTATAGCCTACTCCCTTAATTGTCTTGAAATGTTCTTCACCTATTTTTTCACGAAGTTTTCGAATGTGGACATCTATAGTACGGCCGCCAACTACTACTTCATTACCCCAAACCCGATCTAAGATCACTTCGCGTTTGAATACCTTACCCGGTTTTGATGTGAGGAGCGACAATAATTCAAATTCTTTTCTAGGAAGTACGAGCTCCGTCCCGTTATTCACAATTTTATATTCTTCCCTATTAATAACAATATCACCAACGGTAACAATATCTTCCGAAGCCGCTTCGTCCTCTTTCAAGCGGCGCAATAGAGATTTTACTTTGCTTATGAGCACTTTTGGTTTTATGGGTTTTGTGATATAATCGTCAGCTCCCGCATCAAAACCGGCCACCTGAGAGTAGTCTTCGCCCCTTGCAGTAAGAAATGTAATTATAGTATTTTCCAGTCCCTTTGTATTTCTAATGGTTTCACATGCTTCAATACCATCCATTTCTGGCATCATGACATCAAGTATGATTAAATGAGGCTGCTTTTTCTTTGCTTTAGAAACCCCTTCCACTCCGTTTTTGGCCGTATTGACCTGATAGCCTTCGGCTGAAAGATTATAGCTTAAAATCTCTAAAATATCTGGTTCGTCGTCGACAAGGAGAATTTTGATATCTTTCTTTTTCATAGGGTTTTAAATTGGTCCATCTTCAAAAATAAATATAAAAGTGTTACCTCATCTCCTCTTAACATTGATTTAATCGTGGTAACATTTAGATAACATTAAAGAATTACGGAGTATCATTGTCTTGGCATAAATTCTAAGCCGTTTCTTAAAATTTTATGCATTTCATCGATCTTTTGCCATTATACTTAGATCCATATTGATTTGGGCAAGCTATAATTCCTATATTTGTGGTATACTATTTGCTTATCAATACGTATGAAGCACGTTTACCTATTGTTCTTCTTTTTATTTGTTTCTATATGCTATGGCCAAGACGTCAAAGCAAATGGAGATATTGATGGGTTTAAACTCTACCCAAACCCTGTAACTAGTGGAAAGGTCTATATTAGTACAGCACAAAATGCGCCAAAACAGATTTTTATTTATGATGTTTTGGGAACTCAAGTTTTGGAAACAACAATTTTAGGCCCAGAACTCAACTTGTCCGATATAGATGCCGGAGTATATGTACTTCGTGTTTACGAACGAAACAAGGTAGCTACTAGAAAGCTGATTATCAAGTAATCTGCAACTTCAGATTACACCCTAACACCCGATGAGTCGTCAAAATTTTCGATGAACGGCACGTAATATTTCATTTACCTACAATTTGTCGAATTTCACAACATAATTGAGGCGTAGGCATTCTCTTTCACTATCTTTACTTTGTTGATCCCAAATCAATAACCTATGAAAAAATGCTACTTCGGCCTGTTGTTGCTTTTTGCCCTTTCGTCTTATGGACAAAATGTGGCTCCGGTAGCCAATCCTGTACCGGTTGAGAAATCTTCATTTCAGCTTTATCCGAATCCTGCAGTTAACGATGTTGTATATATTACCACCGCTCTTAATGGAAAAAAAGATATTGTTGTTTATGATGTTTTCGGAGAAGTTGTTTTGACCGATCGTATTTCATCAAAATCCCTCAATATTTCTAGGTTGGTAGCAGGTGTATATGTACTACAGGTCATTGAGCACGGAGAAACCATGACAAGAAAACTAGTTGTAAAGTAAAATTTAACCCTTTCCCATAGAAAAACCCTGACAATCGTGTGAGAGTTTTTTATTTTATTCTGCTGATGGATATGTATTTTTACATAACTATTCCGCACTGATGAACATCCAATCTATTTTTGACATCAATACCGCTTCTGAGTTTGAGGCCCTGTCTATAGAGGTGTACCGATTTCAGTACCATAACAACAAAGTTTACAAAGAATTCTGTATGCATTTGGGAAAACCTCCTGAGGCTATAAATCGATTAGAAGACATTCCTTTCTTGCCGATAGAATTTTTCAAATCAAAAAAGGTTATAACTGGAAATCCTAATCATGAAGTGATTTTTTCTAGCAGTGGCACCACTGGCAGTATAACCAGTAAGCACTATGTGAACTCGTTAGATCTGTATCAGCAAAGCTACCTTCAAGGTTTCACTCAGTTTTACGGGGATATAGAAGAGTATTGTATTTTGGCCCTGCTACCTTCTTATCTTGAACGCAACGGTTCCTCATTGATTTATATGGTAAATGATTTAATCAATAAAAGTGGCCATGCGGATAGTGGTTTTTATTTAGATGAGCATTCATCTTTACACACAAAACTGAAAAAGCTGGAAGCAGTTGGTCAAAAAACTCTGCTCATCGGAGTTTCTTTTGCGTTGTTGGATTTCGTTGAAAAATATCCCATGGAACTAAAAAGCACCATCATTATGGAGACTGGTGGTATGAAAGGTAGACGAAAAGAAATGATACGTACTGAGCTTCATGAAACTCTTACAAAAGGATTCGGGGTAGAAAAAATACATTCAGAATACGGCATGACCGAACTACTTTCACAAGCTTACTCTAAAGGGAATGGCGTTTTTCAGTGCCCTCCTTGGATGAAGATTTTGATTAGGGATACTGAAGACCCCTTAAGCTTTAAAACAACAGGGAAAACAGGCGGGTTGAATGTCATCGATTTGGCCAACATCTATTCTTGTTCATTTATCGCAACCCAAGATTTAGCAAAATACAATGCCCATGGAAGTTTTGAGGTTCTTGGGCGTTTCGATAATTCGGATATTCGAGGATGTAATTTGATGGTGATTTAATTCACTACCAAAACAAAATAGTTCTTCTTTCCTCGTTGTAACAACACAAATTTATCATTAACAAGGTCAGTTTGGTTAATGAGGTAGTCTTCCTTGACCTTTTCTTTATTGACTGAAATCGAATTCTGTTTCAGTTCTCGGCGTGCCTCACCATTAGAGCCTAAAAAGCCCGTTTTGGCTGCTAACGCACCTATCATATCCAATCCGTTTTCAAGTTCTGATTTCGAAATTTCCGCTTGAGGTACACCATCAAAAACATCTAAAAACGTTTTTTTATCCAATTTTTTCAAATCCTCTGAGGTAGACTTTCCAAAGAGAATGTTACTGGCAACAATGGCATTATCCAAATCTTCCTTAGAATGCACCATAGTTGTGATTTCCTCGGCGATGCTTTTTTGCAAAATACGCGTATGAGGAGCCCCAGAGTGTTCGACAATCAAAGCTTCAATTTTTTCCTTCGATAAAAACGTGAATATTTTAATGTACTTCTCCGCATCGGCATCGGATGTATTCAACCAATACTGGTAGAATTTATAAGGTGAGGTTCTGTTAGCATCGAGCCAAACATTACCACTCTCTGTTTTTCCGAATTTAGTACCATCGGCTTTTGTAATCAATGGACATGTCAATGCGTAGCCCTTTCCTCCACCAATTCTTCGAATAAGCTCAGTACCCGTAGTGATATTACCCCACTGATCGCTTCCTCCCATTTGTAAGGTACAGTTATGATTTTGATAGAGATAAAGAAAATCGTAGCCTTGAACCAATTGATAGGTGAATTCAGTAAACGACATTCCTTCCTTTGCTTCGGCGGATAATCGTTTTTTTACAGAATCTTTTGCCATCATATAGTTCACTGTAATGTGTTTGCCTACATCTCTAATGAAGTCAAGAAAAGAGAAGTCTTTCATCCAGTCATAATTATTGACCAAAACTGCAGTGTTCCCCTCATCACTCTCAAAATCCAAGAAACGAGATAACTGTGCTTTTAAGGCTTCCTGATTATGACGTAGCGTTGCTTCATCCAAAAGATTTCGCTCTGCCGATTTACCAGATGGATCCCCTATCATGCCCGTAGCCCCACCGATCAATGCAAAGGGTTTATGCCCTGCCAATTGAAAATGACGTAACATCATCACCGCTACCAAATGACCAATATGCAAAGAATCAGCTGTTGGGTCAATACCAACATATGCAGATTGCATACCGTTCATCAGATGTTCTTCAGTGCCTGGCATTGCATCGTGCAGCATTCCACGCCATTTTAATTCTTCGACAAAGTTTGAGGTCATTAATCTTGTATTTTTACGAACATGGTGCAAATATAAAAGGAAATACGACGGTTTTACACCCAATACAACAGGAAATTATCCAAGTCTATTGCCTAACTTTAAACCATGATTTTAGTTACGGGAGGTACAGGTTTGGTAGGTGCGCATCTTCTACTTCATTTGGCGAAAACCCATGGTTTGGTCCGAGCGATTCATAGAAAGGACAGCAATATTGCCAATGTAGAAAAAGTGTTCTCGTATTACGAAGAAAACGCTACCGAGGTTTTTCAAAAAATCGAATGGGTATTGGCCGACCTCAATGATATTCCAGCATTGGAAAAAGCCTTTGAGGGTATCGAATATGTTTATCATGCCGCCGCAATGATTTCTTTTGACCCAACTGATTTCAAACAGCTCATGAAAATAAATGCGGAAGGCACTGCTAATATTGTCAATTTATGTGTTGAAAATACCATTAAAAAGCTTTGTTATGTGAGTACTATTGGTACTATCGGAAAATCACTTAACGGGAATCTGGCCGACGAAGAAAGTGAGTGGAGCGACCACAACGTCAACGTTTATGCCCAATCAAAGTATGCCGCCGAAATGGAGGTTTGGCGAGGCTCGCAAGAAGGGTTATCAGTGGTACTGGTCAACCCCGGGGTTATAATTGGTCCTGGTTTCTGGAATACCGGTACCGGCGCACTTTTCATGACGGCCAACAAGGGCTACAATTACTATCCCCCCGGCGGAACAGGATTCGTTTCGATTCATGATGTAGTTCGTCTTATGACTATTTTGATGGATTCGAATACCACTAACGAGCGCTACATAGCAGTGGCTGAAAACCATACATTTCAAGAAATTCTTTCACAAATGTGCCCCTTACTAGGAAAGTCAATCCCATCAAAAAAACTTAAATTCTGGCAACTGGAAATAGGACGTTTGGCAGACATTTCATGGAGTTTTTTTACCGGAGCGAGCCGTCGTATTACAAGAGCATCTATACATTCAATGAAGTATCGGGATGACTATTCGAATAAAAAGGCCAAAAATGAACTCAATTTTGAGTTTGAGCCTCTTGGGCCAATCATCGAATTTTCATGTAACCGATTTAATGAAGAGAATCGGTAGTGCGGGTTGCTTCCCTCTTAAATTCGCGCTCTTTGACCTTTATACTGTCATTGATTCTTTTCAGCTCTTCTATTTCTTCTTTTTCTTTTTCTAACCTCGCTTCTACTTTGGTATAGATGTCCTCATACTCTTCTGGTAATGATGCATAATATCGATCACTATTCGAGAACTGGGTACTATCAATTCCATATTTTGTATATAAATAAGCCATTGGTTCAACGTCATTATTGTGTAAAATAGCCACATTGGTTGTTTTTGAAGCGTTTAGAATTGCCAAGTCTCTAAGAATGTTTACCATTTTTTCCTTGGGAATCAAATTCTCAGGTCGCTCCATTAGTTTTTCAGCACAAGAAAAAAATAAAAGCAATCCGACGACCAACACTATTCTTTTCATATTTATCGGTTAAAAGTAAGTCGTTTGGCATGACGCTCCGGAGAAAAATCCCCTTGGTCATAAGCCAAATGTCCGTTCACAAAAGTATGTGATATGCTTGACCTGAATGTATAGCCATCGAAAGGTGACCATCCGCACTTATACAGGGCATTTTCCCTACTGGCCATCCATGAATTATCCAAATCTACCAAAACAAGATCAGCAAAATAGCCTTCGCGAATAAATCCCCGCTTTTCAATATCGAACAACTTAGATGGATTATGGCACATCTTCTCCACTATTTTCTCTAATGATAAAACTCCTTCATGATACTTCTCCAACATCGCAGGCAAGGCATGTTGTACCAATGGTCCACCCGAAGGAGCTTTTGTATACACATTGTCTTTTTCAGTTAGAAGATGCGGTGCATGATCGGTAGCTATCACATCAATACGATTATCTAACAAGGCCTCCCATAATCTTGAGCGATCCGTTGCAGTCTTGACCGCAGGGTTCCATTTGATCAATGTACCTTTTGTATCATAATCCGCATCCGAAAACCACAAATGATGAATACAGACCTCGGCCGTGATTTTTTTATCTTCTAACGGAATATCATTTCGAAACAACTCCATTTCCTTTCCTGTAGAAAGATGAAAGACGTGTAATCGCGCTCCTGTTTTTCTTGCCAATGTAATGGCCTTAGAAGAAGATAAATAACATGCTTCTTCACTCCGAATCAAATGATGGTACCTAACTGGTATAGCATCACCATACTCCTCCATGTATTTCGCAAGATTAGCCTTAATCGTACCCTCATCCTCACAATGGGCCGAAATCACCATTTCAGTATTCTTGAAAATCTCTTCGATAATATGTTCATCATCGACCAACATATTACCTGTAGAAGAACCTAAAAAGAGTTTCACGCCTGAACATGCATTCTTATCCAATCGTTTTAACTCTTCCAAATTGTCATTGGTTCCTCCAAAAAGAAATGAATAATTTGCATATGAACTAGCCTTGCCCATTGCAAATTTTTCTTCTAGTTTTTCGATTGTTGTGGTCTGCGGATTGGTATTGGGCTGTTCCATATAGGTGGTAATTCCACCAGCAATGGCCGCCCTACTTTCAGAAGCTATATTTCCTTTATGGGTAAGACCAGGCTCACGAAAATGGACTTGGTCATCGATAACCCCAGGTAAGATAAACTTTCCTTTGGCATCGATAACTTTGGCATCCGTATTCGTTATATCTCTGGCAATTCTGGAAATATGTTCATCTTCAAGCAATACATCACTTTCGAAAATTGAATTTTCATTGACAACCTGAGCATTCTTTATGAGAATCTTCCCCATTTTAAAATCTATTTTTTTGAAACATGCTTCTTAGTTTCATTTTCAATACTCCAAAAATTGCCTCGTTAACGATTGAAGAGCTCATTTTCGACTTTCCCTTTAC
>CAZTLZ010000065.1:14709-17587 GCA_964614665.1 uncultured Maribacter sp. | reverse complement strand
GTTTTTTCGACTAAGGGAAGCAATAATGAAACTTGCTAGGTGCTTTCTGGTTTTCGAGAAAGATTTGTGCCACAGCCTTTTATCGATAAAATTTACGATTTACCGAAAAAAAAGCACCTTTTGCCGAAGGTTGAATTTTAAGTTTCAAATTTAGAGCAGAAAACTGACCAGATGAAAATGAAACTACTCTTTCGCAAACCAAAAAATTATCTTTTCGCCTTATCAAGTTTGATTTTATTAGGAGCTATTCCGTATTTCGGAGGCTCGGGTTTAACTAATCCTACACCGTTGGGGAAATATTTGAACAGCAATTTTCCGGCCATAGTTTCAGTACCGCAAGGGTTGCCCTATGAACCAATTTTTCCGAACCTGACCTTTGATTCTCCGCTTACCTTTAACGAGCTGCCAACAGGAAATAGAGTTTTGGTTGGGCAACGTGATGGTAAGATTTATTGGTTTAACAAAACGCCGGACGTAGCTAAAAAAAACATGCTTTTAGACCTTAGCAATAAGGTTGGTGTCGTATGGGATGGTGGTTTTTTAGGCTTGGCATTGCATCCAGATTTTGGAACAGCAGGGAATAATTATTTCTACACGTATTATACAACCAAAGATTCCAACGGAAACAATTTTCCAAATAGGTATACCACACAAAATTGCGATAGCGAAGAATATTGGGGTAATTTTCTTGTTCTTTCGAGATATGAAATGAACCCGAGCTCAATGCAGGTGTCACCTAGTTCCGAACAGGTTTTGCTCAAATTGAGGATGTATGGTACCACTCATCGCGGTGGAGGTCTCTTATTTGGCAATGATGGTTTTTTATACCTTACAACTGGTGATCAAACGGCCTTTAGAAAATCTCAGGATATTGAGAATAATCTTGATGGCGGGGTTTTGCGTTTCGATGTAGATAAAGACCCTCAAAAAAGCCACCCTCCGGTCCGAACCATGCCCGATGATCATGGGTTTTCCGATGAACGTACTGGTAACGGGTATTGGATTCCGAATGACAACCCTTTTTTAAGTCCAGGGGGGCAAAATTTTGAGGAGTATTACACTTTAGGACACAGAAACCCCCATCGAATGACTAAAGATAGGGCAACAGGTGATTTATATATTGGTGAGGTTGGCCTTGGAAGGCATGAAGAAATAAATGTTGTAAAAAAAGGCAAGAATTTTGGTTGGCCTGTTTATGAGGGAAGGTTTAAAGGCAACCTTTGTGGAACAACACTTTATAACAATATGGCTCATGAAGAGCCTTTAGTGGCATTCCCGAGAGCTGAGGCCAATGCCATTATGGGAGGATTTGTGTATAGAGGAGAAGAGGTGCCTGAATTGCGTGGAAAATATGTTTGTGCAGATTATGGTAATGGAGAAGAAATATTTTCAGTGAACATCACTGATGGCAGTTATGAGCAAATAGGTGTTTTCTCCTCGACCAACATCATATCATTTGGAGAAGACAAGCAAGGGGAACTGTATATTTTAAAACAAGGTGTTTCCACGCTATATAAAATGGTCACCAAAATGACATTTAATGAAACATTGCCACAATCACTTTCTCAAACAGGTGCATTTACCAATTTGACCGATCTTACTCCAGTTGATGGTTTAATACCTTATGATTTGGTGGAACCTTTTTGGTCTGACGGGGCTTTAAAGAAAAGATGGATGGGGATACCCAATGACAGAACCCATGACACCGCTGAAGAGCAAATCGACTATTCAGAAAATGGCAATTGGAACTTTCCAATAGGTTCTGTGCTCGTTAAGCATTTTGAAATACCGCTGAACGAAAATAATCCGTCGCTTACCAGACGGCTGGAAACCCGTTTTTCCGTTAAGGCCGCCGACGGAAACTTCTATTTTGCAACCTATAAATGGAACGATGCCCAAACAGATGCAATACTATTGACTACTGGCTTGGATGAAGACCTTAATATAACCCTGGCAGATGGTTCCACTACCGTTCAAACCTGGCGTTACCCTAGTAGAAATGAATGTGTTACATGTCATAACTCGAGTACCGGGGGCACTATTGGAACACGGACAAGGTACTTGAATAAGGATATTACGTACCCAAAAACTGGCATTTTGGCAAATCAACTGGTAACATTAAGTCATTTGGGAATTTTGAATCAGACTATTACTGACGCTGATATTCCAACTCTTTTGACTTATAAATCAATAAACGATGCAACCGCCACTCTTGATGAAAAAGCAAGGTCTTATATGGATCTGAACTGTGCATATTGTCATCAATCTGGATCCGATGTGAGAGCTGATTTTGACTTGAGAATGAGTTTAGATTTGGAGGCAACGGGTTTGTTGGGGGCTGGAATCAATAACCCTTTAGGGGTTTCTGGTGAGGAAATACTTGCGGTCGGTGAACCTGAAAAATCTATTATATACTTAAGAGCGAATAGTGCAGATCCAAGTATTGCTATGCCCCCAATAGGAAAAAACAAAGTTGATGATGAAGGGGTTGCACTCATTGAAGAATGGATTACACAACTTGGAGTTTCACCTACAGTATCGGTCTACAATGTGGTATTGACCCCTTCGGAGGTGGATTTGGCAGTGGGCGAGACCTTTCAGTTGACGGCGACCACTGAACCTTCGAATGCTACCGACCAAGGGGTTAGCTGGATATCGAGCAATCCGGGTATAGCGTCGATAGACGGCAATGGTCTTGTTACGGCGGTCGGCCCCGGGGTCATAGATGTTGCTGTGACGACGGATGACGGGGGTTATCAGGCAGGTGCGATAATCACTGTAACGGGAGGTGGCCCCCCACCTACGGTATCGGTCTACAATGTAGTATTGACCCCTTCGGAGGTGGATTTGGCAGTGGGCGAGACCTTTCAGTTGACGG
>CAZTLZ010000065.1:0-14609 GCA_964614665.1 uncultured Maribacter sp. | reverse complement strand
TATCGAGCAATCCGGGTATAGCGTCGATAGACGGCAATGGTCTTGTTACGGCGGTTGGTCCCGGGGTCATAGATGTTGCTGTGACGACCAATGACGGGGGATATTTTGCAAGCACTATTGTAAATGTCAGAACTCCGACATCGAGCGACATCAGTTTGTACCCTGTTCCATCTTCAGGAAAGCTAAATGTTGATCTTTCAGCATTTACCGGTAAAGAAGTTGAAATCAAACTTTATAATCAAAACAATAGCTTGTTAAGCACTTATAAAGTTGATCAAAATCATCAGGACATAAATGAACTGATTCTTGACGATTACCCAAAAGGGTATTACTACCTTTTGTTTGAAACAGATGAAAGTGTATCGGTGAAGCCGATAATCATAGATTGAGAAAAAGCCCTGATTTTTATCAGGGCCTTTTTTAAATGAGTTGGAATTTCTATTGAGGAAGGTTGAAAATCTCATTCAAACCATGTTTCATCCCGACGAACTACACAGGGTCTAGTGTATAAGAACAAACTAGCCGGTCTAAAATCATACATTTTGTCGATTAAAGCCGATAGTAATGGCATTATGACGATTTAATTGTTCCAAAAATCGAGGGCAGAGGAATTTTTCGATTGAAACCGATTTATTGAACCGACTATCAAGTCGGTAGCTGTATTTCATCGATTTAACTACAAATGGTATGGCCAAAGTAACTACTATTCCATGTTCTTCAATTGAATAGCAAGGGCTTTTGTAGAAATTTGAACCTCAATTAGACTCAAAACCAAAGAAACCATAAGTGCTAAAAGACTAATGCCGAAAATCAAATTTGCCCAAGAGGCAAGTTCAAGGTAAATCAAAGCCATGGTAATTACGGCAAGCAAGAAACTGAATATGGCAGTTGCCTGCATATTCTTAATGATGGTCAACCGCTTATTTAGCTTTTTCACCTGTAACCCCACAGATTCAGATTCTGTTTCTTGATATTTTTGATGTAATTGTCGGATTAGTGCTGCAATGGCTAGATAACGTGCATTGTAGGCCAACATAGTTAAGGAAATTGCGGGGAACAACAATGCGGGAATGCTTAGCGTCAGCTCCATAGATCACTTTTCTAGTGTTTTGAAACTTGATGTTTCAGCAACGGGAAAATCTTCAGGAATCGCTTGAGTAACCTTTCCGGTTGCAGCCCATTCCGTTCCTCGAAGCATAGTAGTAATGAATCCAACACAATTAACCGAGTAATCGGCATGTCCCATAATATTATGAAAAATGCGCCCTTTCCCGTAAGTTAGGGTCATCAGGGCAGGTTCATGTCGCCCAGTTCCTTTATTACTTGGGTCAGCATAGGCAGTGGCCAAGATTTCCATGTTTTCCGCTGGCCCACGGAGACTATTATAAAGTTCATCTTTGGTGTGCATCCAAATTTCTGGCATGCCTTTGGTAATTGGATGTTCAGAGTTTCTGATTTGAATTTGATATTCACTTTGAGGGCCATGAGCACCTCCAGCCCCCGGAGTTTCATCACGAATTAATTCTCCCGCGTCATTGAAATACACATATGGGCCGTCTTTTTCGTTGCGGTCTCCCCATCCACCTAGGCCTATCATCTTGTTGTACGCTTCCCAGTCCGGGAATGAATTGTCGGCCGCATGGAAAACCACCAGTCCGCCACCATCTTTCATGTATGTTTCAAAAGCCTTTTGGGTTGTTTTAGGCCAATTGGAGGCATTCCATCCAAAATTGGAGATGACAACGTCGTATTTTGAAAAATCGGGACTGAAATCGGGGTCAGGCCCAGGATTTTCCAGGGCTGTGGTCGCTTTTAGCCCATCAATTGGAAATTCCGAAATAAGAAGTTCACCTTTCCAGGTATATGTTGAACGCACTATATCTACAGCAAACAAATCGGTTTCCTCAAGATAATCCTTGAGCATGGACGATATTTTAGGCCATTGTTCGTGATTGTTTTGGCCATCAACGATTAGGGTTTTGATGACTTCCGTTTCTTGAGAATATATGACGGAAGACAAAATCAATATAAATGCAAAAGGAATGTTTTTAAAATGTTTCATGATGTATACTTGGAATTTAAATGTACTATTTCCTAAATGTAATACCAACTAAGTTTTTTTTCTTACAGGAATCCATACTTCTTCCTCAGAATTAGGATCATTATTTTTATACTTCTCACCTAGTAGTTCAAAATGCGGCCTACTATCTAATTCATACTCTGATTGTGGTAACCATTGACCTAAAATGTATTGAAAGGCTTTGGGGAATTCATCAGCAGTTCCTTTATAAATAAATACAGCATAGAGCCCTTTTTTCAACATGTAAGAAGAAAAACCATTTGGTATATTAATTGGATCTTCGACTTCAATAGCGGCCCACTTAGTAAATTCTGTATTTAGATTGAATTTTTCAAAATTGAGAGGCTTATCATATACCTGAATGGAATATAACGCTGTTCCAATTGCATTTTCGATAGCACTCTTGTCGGTCATAAAGCTTTGCCATAATTCGAAAGTGCGATTATTAGCCAAGGACATACGAATTGATTTACCAACTAAGGTCGTTTCAGGTAATTCTTCAAATCTAACTTCCAAGGGCTTAAATTTAATTTTTGAATAATGCTAGTTTGTAGATACTTTTAGCAAGAATTACTTCACCGGCCATTTCTTCTCTTGTAACCTGGTCAAGGGTATAAATTTAAGACTTATTTAAATAAACACGCATAATTTTGGATAACTACTTAAAATTTTGTTAATTTATTGACACATAATCAATTAAACAATAAATAAAATGGAAGAGTATTTACCACTGATCATTCAATTAGTTACTGGGGCCCTTGGGGGCAATGTAGCTGGAAAATTATTAAAAAACCTGTCTCTAGGAACGGTTGGAAATTCTATAGTTGGTATTCTTGGTGGAGGCCTTGGAGGTCAACTTTTAGGTATGTTAGGCATGGGAGCAGGAGCAGCTGCGGGTGCCGAAGGAGGCATGGACATATCCAGTATACTAGGTAGTATTGCCGGCGGTGGTGTTGGCGGTGGTGTTTTGATGGCTATTATTGGGGCCATTAAAAATGCAATGTCTAAATAAGAAAGGACAACGATAAACAATCAACCCGCCCAGTTTTTATAAACGGGTGGGTTTTTTAATGCCCAAAAGTCAATAACTTTGATTTGACAAATAAAAAACCAAAGATGAAGTTCTTTTTTTTAACGGCCTTAATAGTTACAATGGTTGGGTGCAGCGCTCAGAAAACCCATGATGTTGCAGAGATTAAAACTCCCAAAGGAGATATTCTAGTGTGGCTCCATGATGAAACACCTAATCACAAAGCTAGTTTTATCCAACTCGCGAAAGATGGCTATTGGGATTCGTTGACTTTCAATAGAGTGATTCCTGATTTCGTAGCTCAGGGAGGTTGCCCCGATACCCCAGAAGGATTTAATGACCCAGAGTATCTATTGGAACCTGAGTTTAATGATGAATTGCTACATGAATATGGAGCATTTGGTGCTGGTAGGGATGGCAACCCTCAAAAGCTTTCCGCTCGATGCCAGTTTTATATCGTTCAGAATAAAGAAGGGGAACACCGATTGGATGGCGATTACACTATTTTTGGAAAGGTTATAAAGGGAATGGACATTGTTGATGCTATTGTCAATGTAGTACGCGATTCAATTGATCAACCAGTAACGCCAATAACTTTGGATGTGAACATCGTTACTATGACCGAAGAAGAGCTGTCGGAATACGATTTGCCCAAGTAACCTCAATACTTAATTTTGTCTCCGCCTTTAATTTGTAATTCACTTTTCTTGATTTGGTTGTTCATCTTCGGGACTTCAACTTTCATGAATTTTTCGAATTTTTTGTTCGCTATTTCCAGTCGCCTATTGAAAATTGCATACACATCACGTTGTTGGTCCGTTGGTATGAAATCTACCCCGAAACCACCAATATCACTGGCCAAAGCACTCAGTCTACCGTAGAGTTTCATTGGAGAACGAAAGGCGTCTTCTCGAGCACCGGTCAAATGAATGTCATAAAGAGCTTCTACAATTGTTTGTGCTGAATTGAAGAGGTCTCTCGCCCTCTTTTTGTCGGACTGTTGTTCCAATTTTGGAATGATTTCCTGCAGTTCACTTTTGATGTCTTCGATAGTATTGATAAGGGTAACCGCAATGTTTATGGCATCTCGCAACTCTAGGGAAAAAGCTACTTGTTCTTTGATTTCGTCAATAGTACCTTCGGTTGAGGGGTCTTTCAAAACCTCTAAATCTCGAATAAATTCTTGTTCACCTACGAGCAACTTGACTTTATAGGTGTCGGGAACAACTTTCGGCCCGAATTGGCCACGCATCAAATCCAAATCCCAAGTGACCAAAGGTCGCCAACCTTCACCATTCAATTGAACCCATGGTCTTCCCGGTGGTGTGGTTTTGATTTTAGGCTTGTAGGTAGGTTCGTATCTTAAATTCCACATGATACGATGAATTCCCGCAGATTGCTTTCCTTCCAAAATCCGAACGATTTCATTTTCCCCCTTAATAATCTGAATTTCCACTTTTTGGTCGGTACTATCTTTTAGAAAGTAATTGATTTCCGCCCCATACTCAGGATTCTTTCCAGAGTTCATACTTGGCCCATCCGTTTTGATACTTTGTACATTCTGAAAACGATAGGCTTGGCGTAAACTGAAAAGGTGCGCATCCTTCCTTTGGGCATCAATATCGAATTCTCGCAAAGGGGAAATGTTATCTAGAATGTAATAGCCCCTTCCGTAGGTACCCACTACCAAATCATCAAAACGCTCTTGAATTTCCAACCAATAAACCGGTGCTGGGGGAAGGTTGTTTTTTAGACGCATCCAGCTTTTACCGTCATTGTGGGAAATATAAATTCCATTGTCAACACCTAAATAGAGCATGCCCTCTCTTTTGGGGTCTTCTTTGATGACATGGGCAAAACTATGTACAGATTTAGGTACTGTATTACTAATTAATTTCCAGGTCTGCCCGTAATCTTCGGTCTTGTAGACATAGGGGTCGAAATCACCCATTTGATGTAAATCAACAGTAACATACACTGAACCTCTTTTATATCTAGAGGGCTCAATATTGGCAATTGTTCCCCACTTTGGTAAATCAGGTATATTAGCCGTGACATTTGTCCAATTTGTTCCACCATCTTTGGTGAGTTGCACTTGGCCGTCATTACTACCTGTCCAAATGAGGCCTGGTTCGAGTTTAGATTCTACAATACTGAATAGGGTAGCACCATCAAAAGTCATGAGGTTGTCCACAGCGATTCCACCTGAACTTTGTTGGTGCGATTTATCATTTAAAGTCAGATCAGGACTGATCACCTGCCAGCTTTGTCCGTCATCGTCACTTTTGTGTACGAATTGACTTCCGACATAGACACGATGTTCGGTATGGGGTGAAAAAGCCAAGGGAAAATTCCAATGCCACCGGTATTTCATGTCACTAGGGGCCCATCCGTACCCTGCTTCGGGCCATACGCGTACGTCACGGGCATGACCCGTGGCTACGTTATAGCGTTGTAGCCCCCCATCATAACATCCTGACCAAACAATAGTGTTGTCGAAGGGATCTGGTTGTGCAAAACCACTCTCGCAGCCGCCGACCCCTTTCCATAAACCAACTGGAATATAACCTTGCCGACTATTACTCGGCCCTTTATACGAATAACCGTCTTGTCGGTTTCCATATACATTATAGGGTATTTGATCATCTACTGATACATGGTACATCTGGGCAATCGGAAGCACGATTCGATTAAAAGTTTCCCCGTGGTTTAAGCTCATACTTGCGCAACCATCGTGGGCAACCATAATTCTATCTGAATTGGCAGGGTCGACCCAAATATCATGGTTGTCTCCACCTGCTTTGTACCCGGCATCTATGGTTTTTCCACCATCTTTTGAAATGCTGAATTTGACACTTGCAAAATAGAGTTCGTTGGGGTCAGAGGTAGAAACTGCCATTCGGGTGTAGTAAGGAGCTCGCTCTGCGATATCGTGGTTTCGGGTTTGCAAAGTCCAAGTTTCACCGAAGTCTTCCGAGCGATACAAAGCCGGACTATCGATTTCAAAGAGGGCATAGATGATATTAGGTTCTGAATGAGAAATTGCAACGGCTGTTTTACCTACTGGGTTTTCAATACCGCCGGGAAGTCCTTTTTTGGAAAGCGCCTCCCAAGTTTTACCAGCATCAAGGGAACGATATACGCCGCCCCCAGGCCCTCCGCTACGTAATCCCCAGGTATTGATGTAAATAGACCACATACCCACTAAAAGTCTATCTGGATTTTTTGGATCAAGAGCCAATTCGGCCGCGCCACTATTTTCATCGATAAAGAAAACATGTTTCCATGTTTTGCCTCCATCTATGGTTTTGTAAACACCGCGCTCTTGTTGAGGTCCGTAGGTATGACCAAGGGCTGCTACGTATACAATATCAGGATTAGTGGGATGAACTATAATCCGGCCAATTCGCCCTGTTTTATCAAGACCCATATTTTTCCAAGTCTTTCCGGCGTCTTCTGATTTGTAAATTCCATCACCCATGGCGTGCGCAGGCCGAATAACAAAAGTCTCTCCGGTACCGGCCCAAATGATGTCTGGATTGGTTGGCGTAATTGCCAAAGCACTAATTGATGAGGCATCTTGTTCGTCAAAAATGGGTTCCCAGTTGAGTCCACCGTCTGTAGTTTTCCATAATCCCCCAGAGGCTGCCCCAATGTAATTTATCATGGGATCACCCGGAACACCTGCAATCGCAATGGCTCGATTCCCTTCGGGGCCGATAAATCGGAATTTTAAATCCTCAAAAACAGAAGCGTCTTGTTGTGATACAATTAAAAAAGGAATAAAAAAAAGGAGAGTGATACTTCTAAGTTTAACTTGCATAGGGTCTCAGGTCATTATTTGAATAGCATTTAAATTTACAAAAATGTTCTTCGATAACACCTTAGAAACTAACCGTAATCCTTAAATTTAGGCGACAAATGTAAGAACAATGAAGTACCAGCAGATTTCGAATTCCCTTTTTAAGAAGAACCGTAAAAAGTTTATGGTCAAAATGAAACCCAAGAGCATTGCGGTTTTCAATTCTAACGATATTTATCCAATCAGTGCGGATAGTACCATGCCTTTTGAGCAACATAGGGATATTTTTTATTTGAGTGGAGCGGACCAAGAGGAGACGATTCTTGTGCTGTTCCCTGATGCTATGGACAAAAAGCACAGAGAGGTACTTTTTGTTCGTGAAACCAACGATCATATTGCCGTTTGGGAAGGCGCGAAATTGACTAAAGAAAAAGCTACCGAGGTGTCTGGAATAGAAAGCATTTATTGGCTATCGGATTTCGACAAAATTTTCTTTGATTTGATGACCGAAGCTGATACCGTTTATTTTAATACCAACGAACATTACCGTCAGGCTGTCGAGACCCAAACCCGAGAAGACCGTTTTATTGAGAAATGTAAAGAGGAATATCCAGCCCATCAATATGCAAAGAGTAACCCTATTCTTCAATTGATTCGTGGAGTAAAAGAACCTGAGGAAATAGAGTTGATGCAAACAGCTTGCGATATCACGGAAAAGGGATTTCGAAGGTTATTGAACTTTATTGAACCTGGTGTTTGGGAATATGAAATCGAAGCTGAGTTGGTACATGAGTTCATTCGCAATCGCTCTAAAGGGTTTGCATATTCACCAATTATTGCTTCAGGTAACAATGCCAATGTACTTCACTATTTAGAGAACAATATGCAATGCCAAGCTGGAGATTTGATTTTGATGGATGTTGCTGCGGAATACGCGAACTACTCTAGTGATTTGACCCGAACCGTTCCCATAAATGGAAAATTCAACCAACGACAAAAGGATGTTTACAATGCCGTTCTTCGCGTAAAAAATGAAGCGACTAAACTATTGGTTCCCGGAACCATTTGGGCGGAATACCATAAAGAATGCGGCAAAATTATGACCTCCGAATTACTGGGATTGGGACTTTTGGACAAAGCCGATGTTCAAAACGAAAACCCAGAATGGCCGGCATATAAAAAGTACTTCATGCACGGCACAAGTCATCACATAGGATTAAATACCCACGATTACGGAGAGCTAAAAACACCAATGGAAGCGAATATGGTATTTACAGTTGAACCAGGTATTTACATTCCAGATGAGAAAATGGGCGTTCGTTTGGAAGATGATGTGGTGATTCAGGAAAGTGGAGAACCGTTTAACCTGATGGGGAATATTCCTATTGAGGTTGAGGAGATTGAGGAGTTGATGGCGGGGTAGTTGCTCGTTGCTTATGGTGTTTAAAAGCTAAGGTTTCTCCCCCCGGACGAGGGGAGGAAGATTTTCCATTTTAGTGAGGAAAATTCGGAGGGGTTGAGAGCTTAGGTCTTCGATTCAATAAGAATTTGCACTATTCACCCCGTTCCTTTTGCTGCTTCTTTACCATATTCTCCACATCCTTTAAAAGTTGTTTGGCGTCATAAATTATGCCGTCTTTGATAGTAAATTTCACTCCGCCAACACGTTCTACTTTTCCTGTTTTATCGTTTAGCCTTGGGAAACCGGTACCATAAAGCACTTTTATATTTTCAAGAGGGTTTTCTTCTATGATGACCAAATCTGCTAGAAGCCCTGGTCTTACGATTCCGAATTCAATGGGTTTGCCCTTAGGCTCAAAAATAGCTTCCGCGGCGTGCAGGGTTGCGCCTCTTATGACTTCCAAAGGATGAAAACCTGCTTCTTGTAGCAGTTCCATTTCTTCTATGACCCCAAAACCATATAGATTATATATAAAGGAAGCATCATCACTCACAGTAACACGGCCGCCAGCATTCTTATAATCGTTTAAGAATGACATCCATACCCGATAGAAGTTTTTCCATGCCACTTCTTCCCAGGTTGTCCAATTGTAAAAGTAGGAGCCATGATCCAACCGATTTGGGTCATAAAAATCATGTAAGGAGGGTAGAACATAGTTATCCATCCAATCGGCATTGCGCGCCTTCATGACATCACGCCCAGCTAAATATGCGGTCATGGTTGGATCCAAAATAAAATCCTTTTCAAGAAAGAGTTCAATAAGCTCATTCCATGCTTTGCTTCCACGGGGATGAATTTTATCCCACTGATACGCGACTTGGCTAAAACGATCTTGCTCATCGTTATAGATCAAATCTCTTGGCCAATGCTGAATGTCTTCTTCTTTATATAACGATTCGAAGAGGCCGTAGAAATGAGTTAGATTGTGCAATCCCATTTCTGCAGCGTCTCGAGCATTCACCCTGCTCACCATCATTTGAGATAAGTGCGCTACTGAACCCATTTTTCTTTTTCGTGATTCATCGATAGCAGCGGCCATGATTTCTGGATCGAGATTAAAAATTTTGATACCGTCAACACCTTTTCCACTGGCCCATGTGACCCACTCCCTAGCCTTTTCAGGAGTTAACAGCGGCCCGCCTTTCCAATCTTTACCCGAGCCAGGAACTTGAAAGTTGATAATACGTGGAGCCACTATTTTGTTTGCTGCACTACGTTTCTTTTCATTTTCCACCCAATTAACCTCACCGGCGGGTACTCCTCGAATGGTGGTGATGCCATGACCCATCCAGAGTTTGTAAGCATATTCAGCTTCTGGCGCTTTCGGATTGCCACCTACATGGGTGTGGATATTTATGAAGCCTGGAAGTACAAAAGCTCCATGTGCATCTATTTCTTTAGTTCCTTTTGCTGGTCGGTCTTCATCCTTAATAGGAACTTTTGGGGTACCTACTAATACAACTTCTTTTATTTTGTTTCCTTCGATAACAATATCGACTGGCCCATAAGTTGGGGCTCCTGTGCCATCAATTAAATTGGCACCACGGATTACCATACGGTCAAAAGGACCTTCCCCTTCATTGGGTCTTCTTTCTGGGGCAGGTTGTACTTGTGCAGCACTATAAAGAGAACTAATTAAAAAGAGGGCAAGGAGTATTCGTTTCATAAAGGTTGGTTTTGGTAGATGTATTGTAAATTACCACAATAACTTCATCTTAAAGATAGTAAAAAACGTCAATCGTTATTTCTTGTCAAGATGTTCATTACAGTGAACATCACCAAAGCAGGCAGTACCCAACCCAGACTGAACTTGCTGAAAGGAATATAAGGTTGCAACCCGACAATAGATTCTCCTAAACCAATACTCCCTAAAAAGTCTGGGACACTAAAAATTATTGTAGTAATAACAACTACTTTGAAGATTTTGGGTGATGCATATTTTTCAGGAAGTACATTTAATAAAATCAAGATTATCGTTATTGGATATATAAACATCAAAGCAGGAATTGCAATGATGATGATGGAATGAAAATCCAATTGCCCTACCAAAACACCGATAACACAAGCTAGAATTGCTGTAAGCGCATAGGCTTTTTGTGAACCTTTGAATAGCCCTTTGAAATAGTCCGCAGTTCCGGTAACAATTCCCACGGCTGTGGTAAAGCAAGCTAGGGCAATAAGAATACTCAATACTTTGTTTCCAAAAGCACCTAAGGAGGCTATGCTTATTCCTCGAAGTAGGTTGGCGCGTTGCATATCGCCACTAAGAGTATTGTCGATTTGAATATCTGTTCCGAAAAAGGAACCCGCGGAAATCAATCCTGCATATATAAGGAGTAAACCAAGGCCAGCTATAAAACCCGATTTGCGTATTATCTCTTTTTTCGCCTCGAACGAATTGTGTCCTCTAAGATTCAATGAAATGATTACCACTGCACCAACAACAACTGCTCCAATAGCATCAAAAGTCTGATAGCCTTCCAATAGTCCACTTACTACCGGAGCATCAAACATTGAGACATTCATTACACCATCGGAAATAAAGAGTCCGATACCGATAACACCTAGAAGCATTATGACAATCAGAGGTGTCAGGAATTTTCCTATAAAGCTTAAAATTCTAGATCGATTCAAAACAAAGATCAATACCAAGGAAAAATAAATGCCACTTGTCAATAGGGGACTGGTGCCAAAAGAAGGATGGATTGCAATTTCATGGGTAGCAGAGGCTGTTCGAGGTGAAGGTATAGTAATCGAAATTAGATAAACCACAATACAGTAGACTGTACTAAAAGTTGGAGATACTTTTTTGCCAAAATCGAACATCGTACCCTGCAATCTAGCATGTGCCAGGATTCCCAAAATCGGAATTATCACCGCCGTAATCATGAAACCCAGTGTTACCCAAAACCAATCACCTCCGGCATTGTAGCCCAAAAGAGGTGGTAACAACAAGTTGCCTGCTCCAAAAAATAAAGAGAAAAGCGCAAAGGCGGTAACTAGGGTTTCCTTGGTTGTATTCATAGGTGTCTTTCCAATGAGTTCGAAAGATAGCTGAAAAATAATCCGTGAACAACAGTGTAATTCGTCGTATAAATAGCACAGTTTATCGAATAAAAATAGAGAAACATGTAGTTCAACGAAAACTTATGGTAAAACGACTAACGTGCTCAATAAAGAAATAATCGTGGCGTTCTTTAAAGGTAATATGAGCAACTATATTGCAAACGATTGACCCAAATTTTAAATGTTTTTTCTGGTATCCCAAATGCTTGAGAATTCATTCCAAAACCTACAAGCATGAAAAAAGTATTTTGCAACATTTTCGGACATCACTACTCCGTCTCCAAAAAAGTCACGCAGCACATTAAGGAATATAAATGCATTCATTGTGGTAAAGAAGTTACCACCGACGTGAGCGGAAATCTTTCGACCTTGACACCTGAGTTGGAGGACATCAATAAAACGTTGGAAAATATATATCAAAAAAGACATAGAGCTGCTGAACAGGCCGCTTAACTATGCTTTGGCACCCGAATTCTAAATCTCAAATTCAGAATTCAAGATTTATTCCCGGAAATTAAGTTAGCTCCGCTACTCTTACCTGTCGTTCGCCCCACAACAGTTTAGAAAGGATTGCGCTTGATTTTTGGGAATTTTTTTAGTTGTTGTTTTCAAAAGAATTCCACCCCTGGGCCGTCAACGGAATTTTGGTATTTCCTCGGGTAATCAAATGTGCTCCTTCAGAAGCATCAGTAATATGGCCAATAACCGTGAGGTTCGGATTCCCTTTTATTTTGTCAAAATCTTTTTGAGCAATAGTGAATAACAGCTCATAATCTTCACCTCCATTTAGAGCAACAGTCGTACTATCTATTTTAAATTCTTCAGTAGCTGAAATTACTGTCGGGTCTAGTGGAATTTTATCCTCGAATAGATTACAGCCGACTTCACTTTGCTTGCATAGATGAAGAATTTCAGATGAGAGACCATCGCTAATATCGATCATAGAAGTCGGTTGGGTATTTAATTGCTTCAAGAGTTCAACAATGTCCTTTCGGGCTTCGGGCTTCAATTGCCGCTCAACGACATAAGAATAAGGTTCTAAATCTGGCTGGTTATTCGGGTTTACCTTAAAAACCTCTTTTTCGCGTTCCAAAACCTGAAGACCCATGTAAGCCGCACCCAAATCTCCCGATACGACGAGCAGATCATTGGGTCGTGCTCCGGTTCTGTATACAATGTCTTTTTCAGGATGTTCCCCCAAGGCGGTAATGCTCAAAAGTAACCCGGTAGTCGATGAGGTAGTATCACCTCCGATGAGATCTACCTTATACTGATTGCAAGCGAGGGCAATGCCTTCGTATAATTCTTCAAGGGCTTCAAGAGGAAACCTATTCGAGGCCGCTATAGAAACCGTGATTTGTGTTGCTATTGCGTTCATCGCGTAGATGTCAGATAGATTTACCATCACGGCTTTGTAGCCCAGATGTTTTAGGGGCATATAGCTAAGATCAAAATGTACCCCTTCAACCAAGAGATCGGTAGAAATTATGGTCTGGTTTTTGTGGTCGATGACAGCGGCGTCGTCACCTATTCCTTTACGAGTAGATTCATGAACAAGAGGGAAGTTTTGGGTCAAATGTTCGATTAATCCGAATTCACCCAATTTTTCAAGCGATGTACTTTCTTGGTTTTTATCAGCTAACATGATGCAAAAATAGGCGGAATCCGTCAAAAGGTTGATATCTTACAGTGCAAATTCCCTCTTACTGAAAGTTTGTCTTCTTTTTTCGTCAAATCAGATAGGGTAATCTTGATTTTGAATGTTATGAAATAAACAGGCTGTCTTTAAGAAACAATACCTTTGTAGAAGACCTCAAATTAAGCAACATGAGAAATTACTTTGTAGTGATGGCTTTTCTTTTTTTACTGACCTCCTGTGGAGGAGGTGATGACAATGCCCCCATTGTGGTTATAGCTAATGATGAAGATGAGGATCAAAATCAAATGGATAATGATAATTCAATTTCTACAGTAGTGCCTTGTGAGAATGGAATGGCAGGGATATACCCCTGTAATGGATATGATTTATTGGCTAAAATAAGTCTGTCGGACTTTGATGCCATTAGTGGTAATGATGTTTGGGGTTGGTCAGATACAACTACTGGAAAAGAATACGCTCTGATGGGTCTTGATAACGGTACTGCTTTTGTCGATATTTCAGATATGGATGACATAGAGTACTTGGGTAAGTTGCCCTCTGCGACTTTTGAGAGTTCTTGGCGCGATATAAAAGTGTACCAAAATCATGCTTTTATTGTTTCCGAAGCACAGAGCCATGGTATGCAGGTGTTTGATTTAGAACGTCTAAGAAATGTTTCAAGTCCACCTCAAACATTTGATGAAGACGCGAGGTATACAGGTTTCGGGAGTGCCCACAATATAGTTATTAATGAAGATTCAGGTTTTGCTTATGTTGTTGGTACTGATCGAGGAGATGCATTTAATGGAGGAGCGCATTTTATCAATGTTCAAGACCCAAAAAATCCTATGGCAGTTGGAGGTTATGGGGCTAATGGGTATTCACATGATGCCCAAGTAGTAACTTACAATGGACCCGATAGCGATTATTCAAGGCGTGAAATATATGTCGGGGCCAACGAAGACCAGGTAATTATTGCTGATGTGACCGACAAGGATAATCCTGTAGAAATTGCAACAGTTTTATATCCTAATATTGAATATACCCATCAAGGATGGTTTACCGAAGACCAGCAGTTCTTTATTTTGGGGGATGAGGAAGATGAGGTTAAATTAGGCTTTAGATCTAGAACATTGATTTTTGATTTTACAGACTTGGATAATCCTGAGTTGTTTCACACTTATTTGGGGCCAACAAGTGCAATTGACCACAATGGCTATGTGAAGGGGAACGAATTTTTCTTGGCGAACTATACTGCAGGGGTTCGAGTGCTTGATATTTCTGAAATCGCCTTAAAAAACGTTATTGAAAAAGCATTTTTTGATACATATCCGGAGAATAATACTGCGAGTTATAAAGGTGTTTGGAGTGTATATCCTTTTTTTGAAAGCGGTAAGATTATTATCAGTGATATCAATTCGGGCTTATATATAATTAAAAAATCGAATTGATGAAAAGGCTATTTTGCATCGTTAGCATAGTATTGTTTTTTTCGTGTTCAAAAGACTTTGAAGTAGTCAATATCGGCGA
>CAZTLZ010000064.1:0-17594 GCA_964614665.1 uncultured Maribacter sp. | reverse complement strand
TTTTACATAATAGAATTATAGCTATCGAATGCACCATTTTGATAAATGGTTACACAAACACATTTGTACTATAATTTATATTATGTAAAATAGAGTTTTTAAACATCCCTCCTGTATAAAGGACTTGGGCCATGATTAAGTAGTATTATCAATAAAGAATTCCTTAAGATTCAACAGCCGAATACGTTACTCGATAAATGGCATCTCCAAAATCATCGGAAATTAAAAGCGAACCGTCATCCATAAACAACAAATCAACAGGTCGCCCAAAACGTTCTTGCTCTGCTTCATCAAGCCAGCCCTCTATAAAAGTTTCATATCCAACAGACTTATTATTTTCAAGTTGTACCAACGAAATTCGATATCCCACTTTTTTAGAACGGTTCCAGGATCCATGCTCAGCAATAAAGGCATACTGTTTGTATTTTTTCGGGAACATATCGCCCGAATAAAATTTGACTCCCAACGGAGCAACATGAGCGCCCAAAGCTTGAACTGGGGCTACAAAATCTGAACATGGTCGTTGTTCACCAAATTCAGGGTCTTTGACCACTCCCCCATGACAAAATGGATATCCAAAATGCTGACCCGCCTCGGTGACCCGATTTAATTCACAAGGTGGAATATCATCTCCTAACATATCCCGGCCATTATCGGTAAAATACATCTCTTTAGTTTCTGGGTGCCAGGTAAAACCTACTGAATTACGAACCCCTTGTGCATAAATTTCGCGATTGCTTCCATCGGCATCCATTCGTGTAATGGTAGAAAATCTTTTGTCACTTACCGTCGAATCACAAATATTGCAAGGTGCTCCGACAGGGACATATAATTTATCGTCCGGTCCAAAGGCGATATATTTCCACCCATGATGAAATTCTGTTGGATAATCATCATAAACTACAGCAGGTTCAGGAGGATTCTCCAATTGCGATTCAATATTGTCATATCGTAGCAATCGCCCCACTTCGGCAACGAAAAGTGAGCCATTTTTGTAAGCCACCCCGTTGGGCACTTCTAAGGTCGTGTCCAACACAATAATATTATCAGCTTTATAATCTTTGTCTCGATCCTGAATAGCGTAAACTTTTTTCTGATTACGTGTACCGACGAAAAGAGTACCGTCATCACCCATAGCCATAGATCTTGCACCGTCTACACTATCTGCGTAGACTTCAATTTTGAAGCCTTCCGGCAACCGAAGTCTTTCAATGGGGATTTCTGATTTAGGCTCGTCGTACTGTACCAAGGGTTTTTCCTCTACCCCAACCTTTTCTTTTTCTTCTTTGCAGGAAATAATTGTTAGGGTTGCAGCTAAAAGAAATAGCCCTTGCGAAATAAAGGATTTGATCTTCATGGTCGATTTTTGTTTTATCAATAATAATCAAATAAAAATACAATCTGAAAACCAGTTGTCATTATTCCATACATTCGACTGGCTTTGCTAGTTAAAAAGTAGGTAATACTACCTGTTTCTATTTTTTACCTAAAGGCAGTTTTCAAAATGCTTTGCGAGATACATAAGCCGCTTTAACCGAGGAAGTTTCCTTATCAACAGCAGTCCAGGCGAAATGAATTTCGTCACCGATCAGTTCCATCTGAGGAAATCCTGTCTGACGTGAGGCCTCCAATTCCGTAATAGTCCTCTTATCCATCTGACCAGAGCGATTCACTTTTGCCACTTTAAGTTGGGCATGACCAGCTACAGTTTCCATGTAACTGATTAAGGCCTCTTGCTTGCTTAACAAAACTAAATCAACACGCCCTATTACATTGGAAGTGTTAACGATAATCGGCTTATCAAAATTTGCACCGCCGTCTCCGGAAAAACTAACCTTAACAGTTGGTTTTTCATCAGCTGCTGTGAACCAAGCAACGGCCGTAATATTTTCGATTGCGGCGGCTTTAGGGCCATTCACTGGGCAACCCTTTATTTTCCAATTATCTTCGTGAACCGGTGTAGGGGAAGTCCATTCTCCATTAATTCGGCGTACAATACTGATATCCCTAATTTCATCTTCAGTACGATCTCTGTAAACAACCACAGGTCCGTTTGCAGTAATTGCAGCGGTAGTTTGGCAACAATCACAGGTTCGTGAATCCAATAGGGTTTCATTCTTGATAGTACCATCTGATACAACTTCTGCCGCCCGTAAGGTCATAGCACCACGCACTCCATCTTCATTCTCCTCAGTATTTCTACCATCCAACCATGTCACAAAAAAAGAATCCTTTTGATAAGGAAGCACCGTAACAAAACCGTGTTCCGTGGCTGTTTTATCGGTATGCAAAGGAATAGCGGTATTCCATTTTTCTGAACCTGAAGGTAATAGGTTCATTTTCACATCATAGGAATAGGTTCCTTTTGAAGACTTTTGTAACACATGGGAAAATAAATGCCCATTATTCTCCGCAATTGCGGGGAAATCGGCCCAATTCACAAACCAATCTGTTCCTGCTGTAATATCTTTTGCAGCCTGCCATTTACCTTCTTTTATTTCTGAATAACGCAATCGCGTGGTACTATCCCCTACTTTCTCGACCCAAGATAATAGTGCTTTATTAGAGTTGGAAAATAAAAAGGGTAGTGAACTATTGTGAGCAGATGGAGAATTCAACGGATGAACTTCAAAGACTTCTTGCTTCGGTTTTTCGGAACAAGCTCCAATCACCAAAATTCCAAATAAGGTTACCAAAATTCTTATCCGCATTTATTGAATGGCCTTTAATTTTCCCAAAATTCTAGGTGAATCCCACTCGGTTGCGCCATCAATACGATTTACAAATTTTCCTGAACCATTGTAAATAAAGGTAGCGGGTAATGCACTTATTTGCATATCTGCCAATGAACCATTGAACTTCAAAAACCTAAAATCAAATTTCTTTTTTTCCTTGAACGCTAGAATTTTTTCTAGGGATTGATCTGAAGCCAATAGAAAAACATAGTTCTCATCAACCAGTGCTTCTTGGGCACGAAGCATGGCTGGCATCTCTTCAATACAAGGCTTACACCATGTGGCCCAAAAGTTTACGAGTATTCTTTTACCACTAAAATCCCTCAATTCTACAGGATTCCCATCCAAATCTTCAAAGGTACTTGTGATGACTTTCGTGACCTCCTCTATTGGCTCTCCCCCATTCTTGCCCGGTCTTTCCTTTACCTCATTTTTACAGCTCAAAACAGTCGATAAAATGATAGCAAAAAACAGCTTATAGTTTTTCATGATACGTATAAATCGTAATAAATTCAGCGTAGTGAAATTACTCAGTTCGGATTCATTAACCAAGTTCTAGGAAGAAATAAGTTTTAATAAATGATAACACCGGATGCTCTTTTTAACGACCCAAAACAATTACTTTTGCCGGATGTTAAAAAAGAGGCTCCCGCAACTCGAATTTGTACTACTTATGGCATCTTTGATGTCAGTTGTAGCTTTGGCCATTGACGCACTTCTTCCCGCCTTGGATGTTATCGGACTCTCCATTGGGGTCACGAACCCGGTTGACAACCAAATGCTGATTATCATGATATTCTTAGGCCTTGGCCTAGGTCCCCTGATTTTTGGCCCGATTTCAGATAGTCTAGGACGAAAACCGGTTGTTTACCTTGGCTTTGCATTTTTTATAATTGCAAGCTTGCTATGTGTTTATTCAAAAAGTTTGGAAGTAATGATTCTCGGTAGAATCTTACAAGGTATTGCGCTTTCTGCTCCAAGAACTATCAGTATCGCTATGGTTCGTGATGTATATAGCGGTAACTTGATGGCGCGCATTATGTCTTTTATTACGGTGGTATTTCTACTGGTTCCGATCGTTGGCCCCGCCTTCGGAAAATGGATACTTGACATCTATAATTGGCAAGCTATCTTTTATGTTCAACTGATTTGCGCGGTACTTGTTACACTATGGTTTTGGCGCCGACAGCCAGAAACCTTAGCGGTAGCAAATCGCATTCCGTTCACCCGTACTATTTTTTTAGATGGATTAAAGGAGTTGGTAAAGTACAAACGGACGCTTGGTTTTACCATAATCTCAGGTTTTATCGTTGGTTCGTTTTTGGTGTATCTCAGTACGGCACAACAAGTTTTTGAAGGACAATATCACCTCAAGGAAGAATTTCCCTATATTTTTGCAGGTCTTGCCATTGCTATAGGTGCTGCCACCTTCTTAAACGGAACATTGGTGTTGAAATTTGGTATGGAAAAGATGGTCACTACTTTTTTACTGGCCTATTTTGGAGTCTCTCTATTGTACGTACTTCTATATTACGAAGGTGGAAATCCTTCGGTCGAGGTGCTCCTGCTCTTTTTCGGATTGCAATTTTTCGCTATTGGCTTCCTTTTTGGAAACCTTAGGGCATTGGCAATGGAACCTATTGGTCATATCGCGGGAATAGGCGCCGCGATCACAGGGTTCATTTCTACTTTGATGTCCGTTCCGATCAGTACCTATATAGGCAGGTATGTCAATGATACGGCATTGCCATTGTTCATCGGCTTCTCTATTTGCTCGTTGCTCTCCATAGGCATTCTCTATTATATAAAAGTATGGGTAAAGGAAGAGGTGCAACGGGTATAGCTTAAACTTTGTATTTAGCCTTATACCAAAGATTTAAAAGTAAGCCTGAAATAATCAATGCTATACCACCAAAACTCCAAATGGAGTATGTTTCGCCCAACCATCCGACACCTACAATTATGACAAAAATTACTTCAATGTATTTGATGGGGGCAATAACATTAATCTCACCCATTTGAAATGCTTTGGTCATGAATAACTGGCCGAAGTACCCAAAAACGCCTAAACTTATTAGTAAGAGTATATCAGTTCCATGTGGTGGGGTCCAATTGAAAATGGATAAAATACCACCCACAATTGTGGCAATACACATAAAATAATTTACAATCACTACGGGATGCTCCTTCAATCCAATTTTCCGAATAACGATATATACCAACCCACTGAACACTGAAGACAACAATACTAAAATGAGCCCTATCGGAGCGATACTATCGTCAAAACCCTTTAATACCAAAACCCCTGTAAAAGCAATGACGAAGAATAGCCACTGTATGGGAAGTACGTTTTCCTTTAAGAGCAGGACAGCAAAAACGGCAGCGAAAATCGGAGCAATATAGCGCAGCGCAACAGCTGACCCAATAGGCATATAGTGCAAACCAATAAAGAAGAGAAGCATAGAAGTTGACCCTAATAAACCACGCAATACTAGCAGTTTACGATTTGTTCCTAAAATCGGAATTCCCCGACTTAATAAAAATCCGAAAGTAAAAAAAAGTGAGCCGGCCGACCTAAAGAATACAAGTTGGTACCCGCTATATTGTGTGAGGTGCTTTAATAGCCCATTCATAACGGTAAAGGCTATTGTACTGAGAAGCATAAATATAATGGCCTTCTTTAAATCCATGCACTAAGATAGACTGTCATGGTGCAAAGATACATAAGGATTGTACGACTATTAACAAAAGTAGTCGCCTTAATGGTTTCGAGCACCAGCTACATAATCTTCTACCCCTTTCCGAAGCAAATAAAATTCTTGAAATTGCTGTTTGGCTCGCTCCACATAATTACTAACGCTCTGTTTGTGCCCTTTTAACGATTGTAGTATCTCTCCGTTAGTGCTACTCAAATCTTCTAATTTGTACTTCAATGACTCGCATCGCTCAAAAAGACTGGGCGTTCGTGGCTCACAAATGTATGAGCTTAGTGCATGCTTCATTTTAAGAAGGTCATTTTGATTCCGCTCTAAGCGCATGACCAACGAACTTTTATTGAGTTCTTTCACATCTGATTTCATGGAAATGGGGTTTTATGTTGAACACTTTATGACAAATAGGTTCTTTAATTTACGAAATAAAAGGATGTGAAGATTACTCTAAATATCAGAAAATCAGACCTTAACTATTATTTAATCTTAATTCAAGGATTTATTGATATTCGCTTGCATTTGTATAATATCCTCCCTAATTTAAAAGTCAAATCGATGTATATGAACATTAACTTTGAATATCATGGTGTAAAAGCCAGTAACCGGCTTGAGATATTAGCTGCAGAGAAACTTGATAAGTTATTGAACAAGTACCACTTTGTGATACGTGCCGATGTTTTCTTTAAAACCGAGAACACTAGTGAGCATGATTCGGGAATGATTTGCAATATGCGCCTCAGTACCCCTGGCCCCAGGTTATTTGCAGAGGCAAGTAACGCGACTTTTGAAGTATCTATTGCCGAGGCAATTTCCGAGTTGAAGCGTCAGTTGGTCAAAAGGAAGGCAAAAATGAAAACCTTTTAATAAGGTTATTCTTGTTGATCCGCAATATCATCTTCCTCAAATTTGGTGTCGACGATAAACTTATTCAACCGCTCCGATACTGGATTGTATTTTAAATCGCGAAGTAGAAGCCTTCGTTTGCGATTTGAAATTTTCATAGTATCAAGAACACTCAAAGTATATTCGGCATCTGAAATTCGTTCCCTTTTCATTTCAGCACGCTTCTGAACCGAAATAATAAGCTCAGGTTCAAAACGTTCCATAACCGTATGTTTTTGAATTTCAAAGTCCGTTTTCAAGATGGGCTTTTGAGATTTTTCTTGAGCAAAAACTTGGCCTATTGAGAATAAAAAAGTGCATGCTACTGCAAGCAATCTAACGCTTTTCATAGTTTTCATATTAGGGGTTCTGTTCACAATATATAAAAAAAATGTTGCCAATAGGGTTTTACTCCATCTCCTGGTGGTTCGTCAAGATTCTTCATCACTTTAACGATAAATACGCCAGAATTTCAATGTAATAATGAAGTCTGATCAATCCACTACATCCTCAAATTTGTTGTCGGCGATCAAGGCTTTTGAAAGTCTTTTGGTAAGTCCATTCTTGTAAAGATCTCTCAGCAGTTTTCTGCGTTTGTTTTCAGAAATATCAAGGGTATCCAAAATTCGTCTTGTTTGAGCCATTTCTTCTCGACGTCTTTCTGTGGAGGATACATAGTTTGGCTCAAATTTATATATAATCGGTCCTTCTTCCTCTTCTTCAGCGTTTTTGGCATCGATTTTGTCTTTGTTTTGTGAAATGCTTTGGCCACTCATGGAAATGGTACCAACAAAGAAAAGTACCATACAGCCGAATAAAATCGGAATTCTTTTCATTACAATATAGATAAAGTTCTTTTTGCAATGTAGTAGTTTTTCTTGAAACCAATGATTCAGAGTATGTCGGCCAAACCAAAATCGATAATAGTGCACACTTAATCTTGAAAAACTGTAACTTGAACCACTAATAATAGATTCCATACTATGAAAAAGTTTGTCTTACTTCTTATAACCAGTTTCGCCGCTTCGTTTCTCTTTGGTCAACATCAAGTTGGTCTTTCCGATGCCGATATTTCTTTTACGTTCGTATCGAAGAAAGTAAATGGAACCATAGCCGGATTTAGTTCTTCATCCAAAATTGATAAGAACAACCTGAAAAATTCAATATTCAAAGGTTCGGTAAAAACAAAAACCTTAGATTCTGGTAATTTCCTTCGCAACTGGTCTCTAAAGGGTAGTAAATACTTCGATACGGATACTTACCCGACTATTACCTTTGAGAGTACATCAGTTTCGGAGAATAATACAGGTTATGACGTTAGCGGTCAGCTTACGATAAAAGACATTACGAAGCCCATAACAATTACCTTTAAAAAAGAAGGGGATAGTTTAGTGGGGACTACTACCCTATTTTCATCTGATTTTGGTATTGAGGTTCTCAAAAAGGGACGTGAATCCAATAAGGTGATCGTGAAAATGTCATTTAACATTAAGTAGCATTTTAAAAAACTTCACAGCAGGTATTTCTTTAGCTAAATGATGCGTAACTTCGCGCCAAATTTTTCACTTCATGTGGGTTTGGATTATTTTTATTGCCTGTATTCTTATTTTCTTAGCCCTTGATTTAGGGGTCTTTAACAAGGAGAATCACGTCATAAAAACCAAGGAAGCTAGTATCTGGACTGCTATTTGGGTCACGATCGCCCTTAGTTTCAGTGGCGTAATCTACTGGTTGTTTTCTGCAGGAATAGTCGATAATCCAACAGGGCTTACAGCGAATGAGGCGGTACTTAAATATGTGACCGGATATCTGATTGAATTGTCCCTAAGTGTGGACAACGTTTTTGTAATCGCTGTTATTTTTGCCTCTTTCAAAATACCTGCGATCTATCAGCATAGGGTTTTATTCTGGGGTATTTTAGGTGCAATTGTTTTTAGGGCAATTATGATTTTCTTCGGAGTTGCATTAATTACGCGATTTGAATGGATTATATATGTATTTGGTCTATTTCTACTATACACCGCCTTTAAAATGCTGAAGGGTGAGGATGATGAATTCGACCCAAGAAAATCATTCGTGTTCAAGCAATTAAAGAAAATCTACCCGATTACGGGAACCATACAAGGAGATGAATTCTTCGTGAAGCGCATGGAAATAAAAGCCGCTACTCCTCTTTTTGTAGCCCTAATCGTAATCGAGCTTACCGATATTCTTTTTGCGTTGGACAGCATTCCGGCAATATTGGCGATTACAGCAGATCCATTTCTAGTGTTCAGCTCAAATATCCTAGCCATCATGGGGCTTAGGTCTATGTATTTCTTGATATCAAGGATGTTGGAAAAATTCCGTTTTATCAATTACAGCCTAGTGGTTATCTTGGCTTTCGTAGGATTGAAGATGTTGTTTTCCCACCAGATTCATCTGCCAGAATGGGTATCACTAGCTGTTATTTCCGCTGCTCTTATAGGAGGAGTCATAGCTTCTTTGGCAATTCCGGAGAAAATGAAATCTCCAGAGGTTTAGCTTTTTCCATAGAGGCGATCATAAATTTTTTGTACGCCCCAATTACCAATAGGAAAATAAAGAGCGAAGAATAGGGCCATTCCCAATGCAAAATTACGCTCACCAAAAAGTTGATCCATTAAGTTATTGGGGAAAGCATAAGAGGTTTGAAGAGCATATCCCCCAAACTCCAACAAACACATTGCAACTAATCCGTAGGCATACTGGGTATGAAAGGGAAGATTACGTAATAGAAGTGATATGGGCACCATATATAGAATATAACACGTTATCACTTGCCACCAATACGTAAATTTTGCAATCTCAACCTCGGCACCAAACCAGTTCATTAAAGTTCCCCAAGCGAAATACACGAAGCAATAGATTAGTATAAGTCGCTTATCAACTTTTAACTTTGTCTTGGCCCAATCAAAAAATTCTTGAATCATTTGTCAGCTAGTTTTTTGTCAATGATGTGCAATGCATCAGCGACGGTTTGCATTTGATCTATGTCCTCATTTTCAATCATGATGTTGAAAGCATCTTCCACATCCAAAACAATGTCCACCAAATTTGCAGAATTGATATTCAGTTCATTCGTAAAATGGCTCCCCTCAGAAATGTCTTCTACCGAAACGTCTTCGGGAAGGTAAATTTTGATGATCTTCTTAAGTTTTGAATATCGTTCTTCATTCATACTTGCAATATTTTGGTGCAATGAACCTAACCAAAAGGTCAGTCGTTAAAGGCGCTAAAAATAACACAAGCATTCACATCACCAAAACCAAAACTAGCTTTTGCTATTATTTTTGGAATATACTTTTCTGATTTTGTAGGAATCCTTGAAGAGGAAATGTACTTCTCGATTTCAGGATGTACATCTTCACAGTTGACATTGCCGAATACTTGGCCTTCTACGAATTGCAATAGGGAACCAACACATTCGATGCTACCTGCAGCCGCCAAACAGTGTCCGAATAGGCCTTTAAAAGAGTTGATATACGGAAAGTCTGCTCCCGAGAGTTCCAATGCCTCGCTCCAATTCTGGATTTCCAAAGCGTCTTTTGAAGTTGCGGTCAAATGTCCGTTGATCAAGTCCACATCCGATTTCTTGATTCCTGAATTAGCAATGGCTCTTACGATACAGCGCTGTACTGCCTCGCTATTTGGTGCCGTCATTGATCCTTCACCTCTTTGCCCCCCACTATTAACAGCACCACCCAACACTTCCGCATAAATTTTTGCTCCACGAAGCATAGCGCTGTCCAGAGACTCCAATACCAGTGCCCCTGCCCCACTACCAGGAACAAAGCCTGCAGCGGAGGCACTCATGGGCCTGCTTGCTTTTGTTGGGTTCTCATTGTATTGCCGCGGTAGAATGCGCATAGCATCAAATCCCCCCCAAACGTATGGACCGCTATCACTGCAACTACCAGCAAGCATTCGTTCAGCCTTACCAGAAGCGATACGCTCATAGGCCATTAAGATGCCTTCGGTGCCGGTAGTACATGCTGATGAATTTGTGGTTACTTGATTGCCACAGCCCAAAATACCGCCTAAATAAGCACTGATTCCACTGGCCATCGTTTGCAAAACCGTTGTACTGCCTAAACGCCTAACATTTTGATCATCTACTAAATGAATGGATTCGCGAAATTTATCAACTCCCAGAATACCGGTTCCAAAAATAATTCCGCTATCCCAATCAGGACTTTCCACTATTCCCTTTGATAGGCCTGCGTCTATCCATGCATCGGTTCCCGCAATAACGCCATAAACGATACCACTTGCATTCAATCCTCTAAGTTGTAAAGGTGTAAAGTAGTTATTTACAAGATTATCAGGTACTAATGGTTCAGCCGCAATTTGACAACCAAAATTCAACTCTTGAAGTTGCCGTTGGAAACGAATACCACTTTTCCCCTCTTTTAATGCAAGCGTGAAATCATCAAGCCCTATTCCATTGGGAGCACATACCCCAAGACCCGTAACGACCACCCGCCTATTCATCTGTTTCTATTTTGAACATTCCGGCAATCGAACCTTTACAAACCAATTTGTTTTCTGAATTGTACATTTTTACAGAACACTTTAGTTTGTGAAATCTAAAATATTCCTTTTGAGAGGTAACAATCACCTTCTCATTTGGGAATACAGGAAGATAAAACTCCATTTCTGAACTGCTCAAAGCGATTTTCATTTGCTCTTGAACCCTATTTTCCAGTAAATGAATCCCAAGGCAAACCACTCCGATTTGCGCACAGCATTCTGTTAAAATCACACCCGGGGTTACAGGAGCCTCCTTAAAATGTCCTTTGTAGAAGTCTGAGTTTGACTCAAAAGTATATGCTCCTTTCACACCATCAGAATCTACATAAATCAATTCATCCACAAAAAGGAACGGCTCACTATAAGGAAGAACATCAAGTATTTTATTATAATCCATTCTAAAACTACATTAAACTCTCTCCTCCATCTACCTTGATAACTGTTCCCGTTATCCATTTGGCTTCTTCTGTGGTCAAGAGGTAAACAACGTTGGCAACATCTTTGGGAGTAGTCAAACGCCCATTGGGATTGCGTTTCAAAGCACTTTGCTTTAACTCTTCATGGCCGGGAATCATCGAAAAAGCTCTTGTTTCTGTCACTCCCGCTTGTATGCAGTTGGCTTTGATGCCATGGCATGCGAACTCCAAAGCGATGTTTCGGGTCAACGCTTCCAAAGTCACTTTAGCTGCGGAAACAGCAGCGTACCCCGGCCAGGCCCTAGTATTGCCTTCACTCGTAAATGATATAATTCGGGTATCCGTTCCGAACAATTGGATATCATGAAGCTCTTTAGTCCAATCATAGAGGCTCAAGGCCATGGCATTCAAGGTAATTTGAAAATCCTGATGATTCAAGGTGCTTTCATTCTCAGATTGCATTGGTTTTAAACTGCCTTTGGCAATGCTATGTACAAGTACAGTAATTTTTTCTTCAGATAATAGCTCCTTGATTTCTTCTAAAACCGCCGCTCTCCGCTCTGCATTTGCCACATCTATATTAAAGCTCTTTAAAATAACACCGCTTTGGGTAATTTCTTCAAAGTTGGATTCAATTGACTTCAAATCAGATTTTCTATCTCTATGAAGAAGGAGAATATGATATCCATGCCATGCTAATTTTTTAGCTGTAGCCAAGCCCAAACCACTACTACCACCAAGTATCAACGCCCATTTCCTGTTCGTTTCTCCTGCCACGGAAACGTCGATATTTTCACTAGGATATTCATTCATATAACTCATCATTTAAACACTTTTACCACTCTAAAAGCACACGCTGTGCAGAAAAGCCGGGGCCAAAACTTAACATCAAACCTCGCTCACCTGACTGGATATCCCTTTCCATGAATCGTTCTAATACATATAGAACCGTGGCGCTGCTCATATTGCCATAAGCCCGTAATACTTCCCGAGTATCATCAATGTTCTTTCCTAATTTACCGAATAAGTCCTCCACGGTTTGTACAATTTTACGCCCTCCCGGGTGGAAAATTAAATGGTCGACTTCATTTATAGACGTCCCATTCCGTTCTAAAAAGGGATGGATAATATTCGAGAAGTGGTCTGCAATAGTTTCTGGTACTGAAGGATCCAATATCATTTTCAGTCCGTGATTCGTTAAATCAAAACCCATTAAATGGGTAGCATCTCTAAAATGATACATTTCTTCTCCAATGATCTTTGGGCCAGGTGCATCTTTTTCCGAAGAAAGCAAAACACAGGCAGCACCATCACCAAAGATGGCTGCGCTCACCATATTGGCCATTGAATGATCATTTAGTTGAAATGTGGCCGTTGGGCTTTCGACTGCAACCAAGGCAATTCGTTTTCCTGGGTTGGATTTTAAAAAATTGTCCGCATAAATAAGTCCTGAGACTCCAGCGGCACACCCCATTTCGGTAACCGGAAGCCGAACTATATCCTGGCGAAGGCCCAGATCGTTGATTAAATATGCATCTAAAGAAGGAATCATAATACCCGTACAACTGACGGTGATTATATAGTCCAGAGAATCTGCCTGCCACCCACTTTGATCTAAAGCTTTGCGCAAAACCGTCCTTCCTAATTTCTTTACTTCGCGTACATAAATTGCGTTTTTGGCTTCGAACGATGAGGCGGTAAAAACCTCTTCTATATTCATAATGCCATAGCGCCTGTCAACAGCCGCACCTTCAAAAATCTTAACGACCTTTCTCCGGAAGCGTTCATCTTCATCTGAGAGCCATAATTCTACAAAAGGTAATATCTCATCAGTACTTCGACAATACGTAGGCAATTCTTTGGCTACGGTAACGATTCGGGTTTCATTCATATACTTTTCTTAGTTGATTGGCTGCATGATCCATACATAACGAAAGGCCCATTTCCACTCGATTTGGTGTGTAACGGACGGTAACCTCTTAGCATAGGACATGAGGTCAGATTTAACAAACCCTTTACTTATGGATATCAAACCATCAATCTTAGCAACTTTTGTTTTTATAAAAATAACACTAAAGAGCTTAAATAGATAATAAGCCCAACCACTTCTATGCAAGTCGTTAATCACAATTCCGATTTTACCCAATTCAATGAATTTCTTTAGAAACGTCACGAGTTGGGCATTCGTAAAGTGATGCATGCACAGGGTATTGATTAAAATATCACATTGCAATTGCGTGGTATCGAGTTTCAAAATATCCTTGTTCAGGTATTTTATATTCGGATATGACCCTGAGGCTTCTTTGGCCAACTGCAACGCATCTTGGTTTAAATCAATACCAATAAGGTTTACTTTAATCTTATTTTTTTTACAATACTCGGCAGCTTCCCTTAGCATATTACCATCACCACAACCCATATCAACAATGGTATAATGATCCTTGGGATTACTCTTTATCAATCGGGCCATGGCATTGATCGTAACAGCGTTGCCCCCTAAAACTCGATTTACCCGATTAATATCATCGAAGACTATTCGAAGACTGTCAAGGCCTTCTTGAAAATCATCCATCAACTCTGGTTCTGTACTTCTTTTAGATAGGTCTTTTAACATTATACTATTTTGCCATGCGTATTTCTTATTAAATTCTGTAACAAAGTTGGTGTTCGAATTGCCATATTCAAAGCCAGATTTGACATCGTTCTGTTCAACAAAATCGACTGTAATTGTCTGCCTGTCCACAATCTTTTACTGAATGTGTTATTCCAAAGTTGTTGATACTTGTGTTCCAATTGAAAACGGTTTCGCTCTTTACTCTCCAAATAGTCGAGAATTAGTTCAGAAGCTATCTTAGCAGCATGAATGGCCATGGCCATTCCGTTTCCGCAAAGCGGATGAATCAAACCAGCTGTATCACCACACATCAAAATATGGTTTTCAACTGCCCTTTTCTTATGAAAGGATACCTGGGCAATACTAATGGGTTCATCAAAAATCGGCTTTGCCTGTTGAAGGAATTCCCTCAAAAAGGGATTTTGAGCAATGACATTGCTATTAAAATTTTGAATGTTCTTTTCTTGTTGAAAGCTTTTATAGGATGCCAGATAACAGAAATTAACGGCCCCCGTCTCCGTTTTTGACAAACCGGCATACCCTCCTTCAAAATTATGCAACGCCACCATTTCCTCAGGGAAATCATCATATTGATAGTGTGCTTTAACGCCTAACCATGATGATTTTTTATTTATAAATGTTCTTTTCAGATTTTTGTCTATAGTGCTTCTTTTTCCATATGCACCAATAACAAGATCGGCAACGAATTTCTCGCCTTTCACAGTTCTTACCTCAAAAACTTCTTCTTGGAAATCAACATTCAAAACTTCATCGAAAAGGAAATCAATACCAGCTTGGCCTGCTTTCTTAAAAAGTAAATTGTCAAAAGCAAAGCGACTTATACCAATTCCACCTAGTGGAAGTTTAGTCTTCACCGATTTCCCATTAGAAGAACTGAGCAATAGTGTATTAATGGATTTTACTTGTAAGTTCTCGAAAGAAACTCCCAAACTACTCAAATAAGAAAGCACTTCATTTGAAACATATTCACCGCATACTTTATGATGGGGGTATCTCTTTTTTTCAATTAGTAAAATAGAGCGGTTTCGCCCAGAGAGATGTAGCGCAGCCGTAAGTCCTGCCAGACCACCGCCGATAATAATAACATCATAGCAATTCACAAACGAAAGATAAGAATTAAAAAATCCCGATATGTAATCGGGATTTTAATATTATCATAATTAGTTGTTTGAGGGTTTTATTTGCCTGTTTTACTTATGGCTTCATCTTTAAGCTCTTGGCTAGCTACTATTGCTAGTTCAACACGACGATTTTTACTCTTTCCCTCTGTAGTCGAATTATCCGCCTTTGGTTGCATCTCGCCATACCATTTAGTAGTAAATCGACCATTGTTTATTCCTTGGGCAATTAAATAGTTGGTTACCGACTCTGCGCGCTGTTGGGATAATTTCATATTATAATCTTCAGGCCCGGCACTATCGGTGTGCCCTTCTACTAGAATATAAGACTTTGGATATTCCTTAAAAATTCCTGCCAACTTATTAAGCGTCTCGGCCGAGGTGCCTTTCACATTTGATTTACTGGTATCGAAATATACACCAGCTTCCTCATTGAACACCACATTAATTCCCTCTCCTACTCTCGTAACTTCTGCCCCGGGAATTTCCTCTTCAATGCGCTCTGCTTGTCTATCCATTCTATCTCCGATGAATCCTCCGGCAACTCCTCCGACAACAGCTCCAATAATGGCTCCTAGGGCAGTATTGTCTCCCTTCCCGACATTATTTCCTAGTACACCGCCAATGACCGCTCCACTAGTTGCGCCAACTACGGCTCCCTTTTGTTTATGGTTCGCATTTTTGACGGCATTACAGCTCCAGATCAAAGTTGCTGATAAAATGATATAAATACTCTTTCTAATATGATTTTTCATGGGGAATTTTTTAAGATTTTTTACTGAATTTATATACAATGTTAATCACCTTTCCATCAACGGTGGCATTCGATTTCAAAACCATTTCATTAACGGTGAGGGTAGAAATATTAAGTCGATATCCTAATCCTGAAATATCTTTGTTCTTCTCATCTATAAGCTTGAACTGCAGCTGACTTGAATAATTTTCTGGGCTATCTACAACAGACCAACGAATATATCTGTCACCACCATTACAAAGAGATGAAGAAGCCAAAGTGTATCGACCGGTACTATTATTGTCTCGGAAGAACCAATCACTACCTTCAAAACAGATGTCTTGTGCATCATTAAAAAGAATTGATTTAAAATTTCCGGTACCATTTTCATAGGAAACATCATCAAGAGTCCATGTTCCACTTAATAAGTTCCGTTTTTCTCTAGCGGCTTTAGATACAGAGCAGGAAGAAGCAAAAAATGTAAGGCATATAACTAGTAATAGGCAATTTCTCATAGGAATACTATTTGGGGGTTCTTGCTATATACGTCTTAAATTGATATATAGTTTTTGAGTCAACGATGATTTCAAGAAAATATGTCTTTGATGACTACAAAATCGACGAAATGCAGTAGGCAAAATAAACTGGATATCAATAAGCAAGCAATTCCAGTAAAGCGGATTCGAATCTGGATTTCGGTAAATAATTGTCCTCGAGGTTTTTAGCAAAAGGAATAGGAGTTTCAATGCTTGCCACACGTTTAACCGGAGCATCCAAATGTTCAAAACGGTTTTCCATAACCAAAGCGGATATATCACTCGCAATTCCCCCAAAAAGGCTATCCTCTTGCAAGATGATTAATTTTCCGGTTTTTTCAATAGAGGTATAAACAGCTTCGATATCGAGGGGGGCCAATGTTCGTAAATCAATTAGGTCGGCCGATATATCAGGATGTTTTCCTAAAGTAGCCAACGCCCAATGCACAGCAGCCCCATAAGACACCACAGTGATATCACTTCCCTCCTTCAATAAACTTGCCTTGCCAAGTGGTAGTGTGTAATAATCTATTGGAACATCTTGATAAATACTGCGATAGAGCCCTTTATGCTCAAAGAACAAAACAGGATTAGGGTCATTGATTGCCGTAGCTAAGAGACCTTTGGCATCAAAAGGAAATGCTGGATATACTACTTTGAGTCCTGGAGTTTTTGTAAACCAAGCTTCGTTCGTTTGCGAATGAAATGGTCCTGCACCGACACCTCCACCACAAGGCATTCTGATGACCACATCAGCATTTTCATTCCAACGGTAATGCATTTTTGCCAAATAGTTGACAATAGGATTAAACCCTGTACTGGCAAAATCTGCAAATTGCATTTCCATAACCGCTTTCATTCCGTTAATCGAAAGTCCAGCAGCAGTTGACACAATAGCCGATTCGCATATTGGGGTATTGCGTACACGTTCTTTGCCAAAGGCCTCTACAAAACCATTCGTAATCTTAAAGACACCCCCGTAATCGGCAATATCCTGCCCCATGATTACTAGATTATCATGATGGCTCATAGATTGGTACAGTCCTTTGGAAATAGCGTCCACAAATCGAATATTTTCTACATTGTCATCTATTTTAAAATATTGATAATCAATATTTTTAAAAACTTCATCTAACTCTTTAGTTTCGATTAATTCAATTTCATCCTCATCAAAGGCTAACTTTAGATTCTCATCTATTTCGTGGACGATTTTCTTCTTTATTTCAACCTCCTCATCCTCTGAGAGAATATTTTCATTTCTCAAAAACTCAGTATAG
>CAZTLZ010000063.1:6592-18047 GCA_964614665.1 uncultured Maribacter sp. | reverse complement strand
TATAAAAAATTGGTAATTCCAACGGATTCCATTGTTTTTTAAATCGATGGTTGTTACTATCGATAGTAGATCTACCAAAAGAAAAATAGGTGTGCTTTTTTTCTATTGAAGACTTTAACATTTCCCAGCATATCAGGGCATGTATATTAAGTCTATCATAGCTGCTATCAGTGACAGACCAACACACTTCGTTGAAGTTAATATACGATAACGCCATACCAGAGGCAATGACCTTATCACCATCATACAATACCGCTATTTGCACTTCACCAAACTTATAATCAGTCAATAGGTTCTTAAAAAACACTTTCCCTATAGGAGGGGAACCAAATTCTAACATCTTGCGAGCATAAATAGCATAAAAATCATCTAGTAATTCCTGTCCACCAATTTTAGTTGTATACCCTTGTCTTTCAGCTTTTCTAATTTTCTGTCGCAATTTCGACTTAAAGGTCATGATTTGTTCCTCATGGGATTCATGTACATTTAATATACAACTGACTTTTTTGTCATATACGTGTTCCGATAACTTCGAAAAACTTCTAATCTCGAATTTCTTCCCTTGAAAGAGCATTTTCAGATCTACATCAACAGTCTCGAAAGTATCAACAATCGGACCTCCGTACGAAAAATGCGGAATGGACACTACCCTATCTCGAAACATTACCGAAGGGATTACCCCGATTATATTTTCCCCTTTCATCATCAACCTATTTCCGCTCTTATAGCCAAACGTTTTTGACAGAATCGATGCTAAAGAAGGATTATGGGCTATGGTAATTATTTGATTATCCTTTTCCTTTTCTAAGAATTCATTCCAAGCGCTATTATCCTCGCATGTTGAAAGTTGTATCATAGCTTATTGAGTATCAATTTTATAAAATATGGAATTAGCCGAATGTCGCGCATAATACGTTTTCTAGGCTCCATCATGGTTCGATAGATGCCTTCCAATTTATGGTCGATCCACCATTTAGGAGCCCTTTGGACATTGCCAGTGTATACGTCAAAACTACCTCCCAAACCTTGATAGACCGCTGGATGTTTCTGGTGCATTTCCTCCATCAACAACTCCTGCTTCGGAGAACCCATGGCTACAAAGACAACGTCTGGTTTCTTTTTGGTGATTTCCTCGATTAAGGCTTGACGTTCGTCATCATTATTTAAATATCCATTACGATGGCCCAATATGCTAATATTCGGGAAGTCTGTTTTTAAATTCAAAATCGTTTTTTCAATAATCGCATCTTTGCCTCCTACCAAATAAAAAGTCTTTTCATTCTGATATGCCTTAATAATATCCAACCACAATTCACATCCTGGAATTCTATCGACTTCTGAATGTCCTCGTTTTTGTAGTGCCCACACGGCTCCCATACCATCAGGATACCCAACATTTCTATTAATTATGCTCCGCGTAGCATCAGTGGCATGGTATATTTTCTCACCATTTACGGCTATCAAGATACTTTTGTATTGAAACACATATTCCATCAACTCTTTTCGAGTTTTCGGTACATAGGTTTTGACACCATTAAAGATTTCTGATACCATTAGTTAACAGTTATATTAGATTCAAACCAATAGTGAATACTTAGCAAAAGAAAAATCTGCTTTTCTTTATTGTAACCTTTACTATGTTGTTCCAAAATTTCAGATATATAGTTTTGGTTGAACACTTCAGAAAACTTCGAACCTTTGACTAACAAAATTTCTTTTAAGGCATTCATTTCTTCTCGAAACCACCTATTGGTAGGTGATTGAAAACCTTTCTTTTTTCGATTTATGATTTTGTCGGGTAGCAAGGTCTTGGCATACTCTTTATGGATTATTTTTCCATGTCTACTGTTTAATTTTAGTTCTAAGGGAAGTGTTTCCATAAAACGTACCAACGCTATGTCAAGCATAGGAACCCGGCATTCCAATGAGAAATTCATTGTAATTTTGTCCGTATAGTTGAGAAGGTCGTCAGACAAATTCATTCTTGTATCAATAGCCATCATTTTTTCAGCAGCATGTTGCCTTGAGCCACAGTCAAGCAATTTATAAAAGTTGTCAACCTCTTGTTCGCTAATGGTGTCTCTAACGGAAATCAGTTTTTTAATCTCCTCCTCTGAAAATATCTCATAAACAGCTAGAAAGCGTTCGATTTCATCTGCAATCCCAATGGCATTTGCCCCCCTCAATAGTTGCTCGTTCTTACTACCTACAAATTGGGCTATGGGTTTGACAGACTTTCGAAATGCCGCAGGGATTTTCTTTCTTAAAACTTCAGATTTGTATCGTGTATACCCTCCCAAAGGTTCGTCTGCGCCTTGACCTGTTAGTACAACCTTCACTTTTTCAGCTGCCAGCTGCGCCAAATAGTACATGGGAATCATCGAAGTCGTCGCCAATGGCTCTTCAACAATTCGAGAGCACTCTTTAATGAGTCCTAAAAAATCAGTGAAAGTTATTTTTTTTATGTAGTGTTCCAAGCCAAGAATTTCAGCCGTTTCTCTCGCATCGGCTATTTCATCCTCCTCGAACTCACCTTCAAAACCAATAGTGAACGCTTTTAATTTGCCGTTGTAATGTTTCTTGGCCAAGGAAGCGACAACCGCGGAATCGATTCCGCCACTTAACAATATACCTACCTCAACATCAGCTAGAAGTTGTCTCTTTACAGCAGCTTCCAATTCAGCACCATACCTATCGATCATTAACCCTTTTCTATCTTGGGTAAGTTCAGGTAGTGTTTCTGCAAAATAGGCGACTTTGGAGTGTAGTGTTTGAGAGGTCAAATTTACGGTGAGTGTATGCCCTGGCGGCACCTTTTTGATTTCCTCGTTCAAAGTATGTGGCGATGCATTATAACGTAACCTTAAGAGACTTGCCAAAGCCTCTTGGTTTAATTCACTCGACTTCAATATTGAATTAATGGGTCGAATTTCAGATGCAAAAATCAGTTCCTGATCATTCTGAAAATAATAGAGTGGTTTTACTCCAAATGGGTCTCGGGCCAAAGTCAATTCTTTCTTTTTTATATCAAGAAAACCTACCGCGAAAATTCCATTAAAATCCACTATTCTCTCCGTACCAAAATGAATTAAATATTGAAGAATGGTTTCAGTATCAGATTGCCCCCTAAAAGAAGTGCTTTTTGGAAGTCTTTCTCGTAGTTCTAAATGGTTGTACACTTCCCCATTGAAAATAATGGCGAAGTTTTGGCAGGAAGAAATCATTGGTTGATGCCCAGCAGATGACAAATCGATAATCGATAGTCTTCTATGTCCGAAATAAACATTGTGGCCATTGACCGGAAATGAATCAATGCCAAAATCATCGGGACCTCGATGCTTAATTAAATTAAGCGTCGTCTCATCAAAATGCTGATTAATCGATCCGAGAACACCGCACATAGTTCACTTGACTGTTTAATTCATAGCGTAAACAAAACATTAAATAGATAATATAAATATCTGTTTACCAAAAAAGTACGATGTCAAATACCCTTGAATACTCTTGATTCCATATGTTGACATCTAAAGCTCAGCCAAGGTAGTTCATAAATCAGTCAAGGTTTTAAAAAAACGACCAAAGACAATAACTCTCGACAAACATTAAGTCTGCTTACAACCCTAAATCAATGGTTTTCTGAATTATCAAAAAGTCATACGATTCTACGCTCTGAGCCTGCACCAAAAGTATTATTTGATTTGTCTTTTACCCCCTTGACTTTATAACTCTGGCCGGCACGCCTCCAACAATTGTATAGGGATCAACATTCGAAGTTACCACTGCCCCCGCACCAACAATACTGCCTTTACCAATTCGCACCCCAGGCATGATAATAACGTTTCTACCAAGCCATACATCATCTTCTATTACCGGGCAATTTTCAAGGGTTTCTCCTTGTTTTATCATCGGTATTGTCCTATCGGAAAAGTTATGGCTCTTACACAAAATAGATACTCCCGGCGCTATCATAACATGGGAACCGATTTTTGCCCCCTGTATGAAGACATTTTCATTTATGTGACAATGAAACCCTATTGTAATATTCTTGCCCTTGCCAATGTAGATATTAGGTTCAAAAAAATTACGTTTATCTTTCTTCATTATTCTAAGTACACTACACATATACCAACATCTAACTTTGTTCGACACTTTCAAAAACCTTGAATGCGGCAGGTGCTTGATAATTATATAATAGAAAAGTAGTTTTATTTTGTACATTTTTGACTTTTTGCTAAAATATAGGGCATAACCGCCCATCTCAACGTGTCCTTATTCCTCTTAAGACCCAAAATATCTATTACACTATAAAAGCTATGATTACTCGCAAAAGATTTCTCGATCATCTGCTCCAAATTTTTAGCTACCACATCATCATTCAATAATTTTGCCAGTGACAAAAGTTCTCCATTGTCATATAAATCAAATTTAACTATCGAAGGTTTATTTTCTATTGCAAAACGTTTGAACAATCCTCTCTTTTCATCATAGAATGATGTTTTTACAAATTCATACCCCTTTTTTATAACAGCATCAGCGTTGTTCAACTCATAATTGTCATTGGTCTTACATATATTTTTCAATACAAAACAGGAGTGAAAACAGTCAATGAATGAATTAGCATCAAAATCATAAAACCAGCTTCCATCTTCATTCTGGTTATTTTTTATAAACTGGTACATTTTGGATATCTTATTGGCCAAATATACCGACTCATCAAAATACCTATAAAATATTGAGTACGCATACATTGTGTACGAGACTGCATTTATGACCACCCGATCCTTGAAAGGTCCGTAGGCTGTTACCAGTATTTCCTCGTTCTCTTCCATAATTGGAATGTCCTTTTCGTAAAAATCAAACACTTTATGTATACCCTTCAATACCTCAGGATCCTTTGTTAATTGATAGTATTCATCCAAAGCCTCAAGTGCGTAGGGAGTATTGGTGGTAAAAGGGGTGTTTTCATCATAAACCAATTTATCACTCACAACTATCTTAAAACCCGTACCCCAGCAGAGACCCGAATACCCACTTGAATGATTCTTCAAAAGCCAATCTATGTGCTTCTTTGCATAACTCAAGTGTTTTTGATTACCGGTGCTTTTATATAGGTTTAACAAGGTCAAAGATGCCTGAGCCCTTACAATGGGATATTCTTGTTTCTCGTAAAAAAATCGAAACCCATTATTTAGATAATAATCGTACAATGTCAAAACAGCTGCCGGCAACAAGCCCAGATACCGGTTTCTTATAAAAAGCCTCTTTACCGATATGCCTAAACTCGTTTTCCAAATATCATATGGGTCATAACATTCCAGACTGTCTACCATGCAGTACTTTTCGATTAAATCGACCATGTATTTAGTATTATCCATTTTGACTTTTGATAGCGGCTTCGCTATGAATATAATTCATCAACCTTTTAAATATCTGATGACCATTTTTATAATTGCCAATTTGGTTTCCTTTAGGTTTCAAATGGTTATTAGGTGTTGGTACAATCTTTTTGAAACCATTGGACTCAAAAGATGACTATGGGCGTAATTGTAATTATATATTGCCATTTTATCTTTTTTATCATTTTCAGACAACAACAGTTCTAGCTTTTCACTTAACCCTTCGGCATCTTTTACCTCAACCAAATAGCCCATTTTACCATCTTGAAAAAAGCCTTTTAACCCTCCCACCGGAGTAGTTATTACCGGCAACCCGAAAGCCATTGCCTCCAAAACCGATGTAGGCAAACCCTCCGTGTAACTTGGTAAACAATAAATCTGACTATCCTTGAAAAGGGTGGTTTTCTCTTCACCCTCTACATGACCGGCCATCTTAATACCCTCTATATTTTTGACTAATGTTGCAATAGTATCAAACTCCTTTCCATCTCCTGCAATAGTCAATTCAAGATTGGGAAATTGCGAACTAAGTTTTTTGAAAGCATCAATAGTTTCATATATACCTTTTTCTTTTGAAAGTCTTGATAAAAACAAGATCCTGGTTTTAACAGACTTTTTAGCACTATCCAATCTTTGTTCTATAGAAAAATCGCTCAATAAAGAGGTATCAACAGTTGTAGTCTCCACAACAACCTCCCCCTGATAGCCCCATTCGAGCAGTTTCGATTTAAAATCATTGGATAACACAAATATTTTCTTGGCTTCTCCGAATGAACTACGAAAGAACTTTAGATGTTTTTTAGTCACGTTTTCTTCAAATTCCAAATCCCATCCATGAAAAAAAACTATAAACTGGATTTTTTTCTTTGCCAACCGTTTTGCAAAAAAACCATCCCTAAAAAAGCTTCGGGCTCCAAGTGATGGATTTAATATGACCACATCAACTTCTTTAGCTGTCCGCTTTTTAAAATTCCATTGGTCAATAAATGGCCCTAAGAGGTTTTTTCCATGGCCGCCAATTTCAAGTGTCTGGATTTCGATATCCGCCATTTTGGAAAGTTCAGGCAATATGGAATTCCAATAAGAACTTACCCCGCCTGGGGATGTAAGTTTAGGCACCGTAATAATTACTTTCTTTCTCATGTTCTTATTGGTAAAAATGCCTAATTGTCTATTTACAAACTTGAATCGTATTTATTTTAAAGTGGCAAACTTGACTGGTTTGAATTCTTCAAGAAAAAGACCGTTTCACTACCAAAAATCGCTACGGGTGTATTGACATTGCTCGTGAATGTTGGCTGACCCTTTTGGCCTTTTTGTACATTTTATCCTCAAATTCCAATTTCACAAAAACGAATACCATAAAAACATCAAGCTCAAACCACATTCCACCTTGCGTCAACATTAGTGAAAGGTATAAGAAGAAGATAGCTAGAGATAACCTATACGAAGGTCGCCTTCTCCTCTTTACGATAAATCTAAATAGGGTAAAAAGATATCCAATAAAAAACAAGACGCCAAGAAGTCCATTTTGACCTAATTGATTAAAAAATTCATTGTGGGCAAAAACTCTCAATCCAACTGCCTTATAAATGTGATCCACCAATTCATCATATCCAAAACCGAAAAATATTTCAAAAGTATTTCCATTGATCCATAAATCCCAAGCAGCCTTCCAAAACAAAAGTCTACCTGAGCCCGCTGCTTGTTGTTGACCATTTCGAATATCAAAAATACGATTATAGAAAAATTCACTGGTCTGCAATAAGTAAATAAAGCCTACAACGAAAATGGACACGGCTATCGTAATTCCAACCATCTGCTTTAAGGAAAACTTCTTTGGTAAAAAAAGTATCGCCACGCCTATAAAAAACATGGCATATCCAGTACGTATAAATGTGGCATAAACAAGATATATACCGAACAATACTATGATACTATTTAATTTTGGATAGCGAATAGCGCTCGATTTCAGTTTGATATAGGCCAAAAGAATCAAAACGGCGGTAGCCGTGGTTATGGCAGCCCCATGGGTGTTTTGGAAAATACCCGAATAACTGTCATAGTCTACGAAAGTAAACACGTCTTTTGCTTTACTCTTCATTAAGCCTAATACAAAAGGGATTCCAGAAACAATTACAAACTGGGCATAACCCAATAGTAATTTATCAAGAATCTTAATATTTTTAATTTTAATGGAAGCATACTCGTACATCAGTGGAAACATCATGTACCTTAAGAAATCAATAATTCCTGAGAAATAGCTCACAGAAAAACCGCTAGTGACTAAATTTTTAGTCGCGCGAGCGTATGACCATTGTACAAAGTCTTGTTTTTTCCTATTTCTGATAATGAGCACCTGCCAAAATAAAAAAATGAACAGCGGTATTTTCCAAACTTGAGAAAATGTGATAGGGCCTACCTGTACCGGTCCCAAATAAATGAGAAAGAAAATTACGATGTAGGGTAAAACAGTTTTGATTAATTTCATCAATTAGTATAGTATATCAAATCAGTTCTTTTGCTATTTTTTCTTCGTGTAATTATTGAACATTTCTTTTAAGTTCATTCGCTTATCCAGTTCTTTAAACGAATACCAAGCTGAAATAAGTATAATAGGGACTCCAATAAAATATATCCATGGAGACGAGATAAATTTAATCGCAACGAAACAAACCAACGCCAGTGCAAATTGAATAGAAAATATTTTTACAAAATCGCTATGAAATCGAAACCCGTATTTCACTCGAGCGATTATATATACTTGAAGGACATAAAGTATATATGACACCAAAAATGAAAAACCAAGCCCTGTAAGACCCCAATAATAATAGCCTAATAGATTTAAGCCCAGTAGGTATAGATTGGATATCAATTCGCTCCAAAAGAAAAGCTTACTTTCACCTTTTGCGATAAAAAGAAATCCAACCACCCAAGCCGGCACCTTAAAGAACATGCCCAAGAACGCCCAATATATCATCACGCTCACCGCAACAAACTCGCTCGAATACAATATAATAATCACCCAATCTATAAATAACAATAAAGCAATTAATACCGGCGCCAAAATCACTAATGCGATTTCCATCTGTTGATTGACCAACAGATTCGATTTTTGGTTATCATCGGCTACTGCAGAAAGTCTAGGATAGTAATCGGTTTCCATTGCCGTAAAAAGAAGACCCACATAGGTCGAAATAAGGGCAATACCGGCATTATAAAGTCCTACTTGTTCGACTCCTCCAATATTATTTATAAATATTCTAATGGCGTATGATTCACCAAGTAACATAATGCCACTTAGACTTAACATAAAACCCATCATCATCATTCCTTTGCCTTCTACCCTCAATTCCTTAGAAGAAACCTTGGTTTTTTTTAGTTTGACACGGTGTCCAAAATATTGAGCCACCAAATACGTAAAAACGGCCGTTATGACCAGACCAGGAACGATTCCGTCAAGACGCAGGTAATAATACAAGGGAATCGAGACCATTAGCCCCAGGGCCGAACCAATCATGTTTGCCTTTGCCAGATCTTTAAGCCTACGTAAACCCTGTAAAATCACAAATTGGCCACTTGCCAGTTGCTTTAAAAGTACTGTTGAGGATAGCCATAGAAAAGCTATCGAATATTCATTACTACCAAAGGCGATTTTGCTTAACCAAGAGGAAAGGACTAGTGTAATCAAAGCGCCAAAGATACCCGTAAACCAAACCAACTTTTTTACTACTCCGACAATCTTAGTTATTCTCTGATTATTCTTAGTCTCGCTGGCAGCCGCAATGTCCTTCACCCCACTTATACCCAAGCCAAAGTTGGTCAATGAGCTAATCAACAAAATTGTAGAATTAAACAGACCCAAAATTCCGATACCAGCTGGCCCTAATAATACTGCCATGATTTTAGACCTTGCTATCGAAATGATAATATTGAAAACTTGAACGCCTCCGAAAATGGAGGTGGCCTTCATAATTTGCCTGTAACTATTTTTATTTTGTTCTTGACTCGTCACAACTAAATTGCTAAAACTTTTACGTCCAGTTTAATGTAGCTAACGCGACTGGCTGAAACGACTGAGCCGAAATCAATATGATCAAGCAAGTTCTTCGTGTAGTTTTGCATAAGATTTTCTCCTTTTTAGAGAAACATACTCATTGTTGAACTTGTATTTTTTCCCGTTTGGTCAAAGTGTACTAGGTTAATCTTTTTGAACCATTCTTTTAATGTCAGCAGATTTTTTGAACAGAACTCTCTTTTTTAAAACGGTTTCTGAATTTCCGGATTTTTCTTCCTTTTTCTCAAGACCTATCGATATAGTATCATCATGTTCAATGACCACATCCATGTTCATAATACTGTCTGCCGGTAAAGTCATGCCCTTACCCTTTCGCTTTTTTTTACTTTCATCGAAGAATGGAATCGGTTTGAAATCGAATTCGAAAGTATCATTGGGCAATAGTTTTTTAGAAGCTGCGGCTATCGCCTTTTCTTCTTCGTTCTCTACATTCAAAACAATATTGGTCTCGAAAACATTCAAAAATGGAAATAGATAAAGAAATGACCCAGCTAAAACAGTCGCAAGCAATTGAAAGTGAATATCTAAATCTATCAATAAAAATGTAAAGCCTATTACAAAAACATTACATACGGCTAAAAAAAGCGTCGCCTTTTTATGATTGAGTCCTATGCGCAATAAACGGTGATGTATGTGATTGGAATCAGCACTGAAAGGACTTTTCCCTTGTTTTATTCGAATAGTAAAAACTCTCAAAAGGTCGAACAATGGATAAGACAAGATCGCGAGAAGCACAATTGGCGCATTTGAAATTGTATTTGAAGATGAGGCAACACCATTCGAAACTAAAAAACTGATGCCCTGGTATGCCAGTAAAAACCCTGTTAACATTGAGCCACAATCGCCCATAAAAATCTTTTGCTTACTGGATAAATTATATCTGAGGAAACCTATCAATGCCCCGCCAAGAATTGAAGATATAAGGGTCATCATATAGTTCCCATTCAACAGAAACAAGAAACCGAATGAAATACTTGAAATCACCGCAATGGACCCAGCCAAACCATCTATTCCGTCTATTAGGTTTAGGGCATTAATTACCAAGACAAAGACAAAAATCGAAAAAACAATAGAGGCAAAGTAAGGCAGCTCACCTATTCCCAAAAGCCCTTCAAAACTCAATATTCGCACATCGGTCAATACAACTACATTCAAAACCGCTAAAAGTTGACCCAGAAACTTTTTCTTGGGCGACATAGATACCAAATCGTCTTTGATTCCCAGAAACAATAAGATAATTGTTGAACCTATCAGTGCCAATAATTTGATTAGGTCAGGTTGTATCAAATTCGCCAACAAACCAAAAATGATTATTGAAAGTGAAAAAGCAATAAAGACTCCTAAACCACCTAAGGTCGGAATTTGGGTGGTATGCATTTTACGTTCCCCTGGGCTGTCCATAAGGCCCTTTAACTTTGATATATTGATAATATCAGGATACAGATAAAATCTAGTAGATATTACAAAAGCCGCCAGAGCCGCAAAGAGCCCTAAAAAACGTAAATCTGAAAACAATTCTTTTAAAATGGTCATTATTGGTTCACTTGGTATTGGCCTAAACGCACTTAGTAGGTCTCCCCATAATTAAATGCGCTTCAAAAAAAACAGACCCATTCTTAAAAAAAAATCAATAAACTGATTTTATATCCCTTGATCATTATTTAGGTTACGAACCGGAAGACTAAGGGGAACAAAACAAATGGTAAGTTTGCTTTTGTGAGGATAAAACTAGGCGACTAAGTTGTATCAAAGAATATATCTCGATATTCTGCATCGTTAATCGACAATCTACACAATCCCCTATTTAAAAGGGCTAATCGACAAATTGCAACTAGGGTTGTAGCTATATTAACCCTAGATTATCGTAATGTAAATACTTTTGCATAGATGTATATCTAAAAGTGGAAAGTGTCTTTTAAACCTTGGCACCTCATACATCAAAAAGTTTATAATGAAGAATTGTACTCCAGAAATATCAAAA
>CAZTLZ010000063.1:0-6492 GCA_964614665.1 uncultured Maribacter sp. | reverse complement strand
TGTTATTGAAAATGGTACCAACTCTCCGGACTTTTTTTCTATGGGCATCTGAGCATTGACAGATTTCAAATAATCACTCAATACCGCTGCTAATTCTCTAGCCTCCTCTGAGTTCTCCCGTATCAAATTCTTGGTTTCGCCAATATCTTCTTTGATATTGAACAATTCCATTCGTCTGTCGGCATGATAATAAATAAATTTAAAATCACCCTTACGAACAGCGCTTGCCGCTCCTATTCCTGGGCCAGAAGGACCCCATTCGTTGGGATAGTGCCAAAACAATGGTCGAATACCATTGTATTCTTTCTCACCTTTTAAGATAGGCACAAAACTCTGGCCATCTACTTTCTGAATGGTTTGTAAACTATCTATGCCCGCTATCTCTAATATGGAAGGGTAAAAATCTTCAATAATCAACTGATAATCCGAAACAGATTCCGGTTCAATTTTACCAGGCCACTTAACTATCATCGGCTCGCGAATTCCCCCTTCATGCATCGAACCCTTACCACTTGACAGTGGTGCATTGTGCGTATGTGGCTCACCTCCTCTCGCATGTGCACTCAATCCCCCGTTATCGGACATGAACAAGATGACCGTATTTTCTTCAATATTCTTTTGCTCAAGGTAATTCATAATATCACCCAAACTTTTATCCATACCCTCAATCATACTCGCATACTTGGCTTCTATGGTATCCAATCCCTTCTCTAAATACTTTTCAACGAAACGCTTATCTTCCATTATCGGGGTATGTATTGCATAGTGAGACATATAAAGAAAAAAGGGCTGTGATGTAGAAACTACCGAATCAACGGCTTTCAAAGCTTCCTCGGTCAACGCCTCGGTAAGGAAAACATCTTGTCCGTGATAATCTTCCAAACCGGGAACCGCCCAAACTTCCTTTCCTACCTTTCCATTTCCGAAGTTTTCAGTACCTAGGTAGCTCTCAGGTGCCCCCGCGGCATGGCCGGCAATATTAATATCAAAACCTAAATTCAGTGGATTTTCACCAGGTGTTCCTATGGCTCCTAAATGCGCTTTGCCCGAATGAATCGTAAAATATCCTGCATCATGTAACGCTTGAGGAAGTGGCATTGCATGAACCGCTAGTGAATCGCCACCTACAGGACTCAACCCGTTCACATTCCACATAGGAAATTCTAAATGCGGATGGTTTAGTTCCATTTGCTTCATTGAATCCTTATGCAAGGTCCAATTGGTGACCCGATGCCTTGCTGCATTCATGCCCGTCATCAAACTTACTCTTGTTGGCGAACAAACCGGTGTTGCATACGCTTGAGTAAACTTCATACCCTCTTTTGCCAAACGCTCCATGTTAGGGGTTTCATAACGCTCGTTAAAGTGAGTGCGTGAGGTCCAAAAAGGGACTGAAGTATCTTGCCAACCCATATCATCAACGAGGAATACAATTATGTTCGGTCGTTTTTCCTGTAACTCATCAGGCTGGCAGGAAGAAAAAATCGATACAATTACAACCAATAAAATCCTAAAATTTCTCATTTTCTTTAGTTATTAATTTCATTGGACAAAACAGCTTCTGTTTGACTCCATTTTTCAGCAGAGAGGCAACGGCAAATCTACTTTCCGCAATCAATACTCTTGACTTTCCAATAAACACTTCTTGCTTCAATCGACCTCACCAACTGTATCCTCCAGTGAGGATTCCATATCTGGTGGGAGTAGATTATGGGCATCTGTAAAAATATCCCAAGTATATCCCCAGCCAATTGTTAAATCGACTGAGTTCTCTGTCCGCCAGAATTAAAAGCACCAATATCGTCGTAACCCAAAACATCAGTAAAATACTGATAACATTAAAGGAAGTTTATCAACAACCACCTCCCTAGTCTTTTTTCGGCACAAGAGGTCACACTAAAATAGAATTTACAAAAGTAAAATGATTTCTACGCCATTACATATTTAAAGTAATCAGTTAAATTAAAAATGCAGCATCTTTAGTCTCCAATCAGAATAGTACACAACCTCACAACATACCTATAAAACTCGATTTTATGTAACTTTACCATCACTTGAAAACCAATCATTTGTATTGCATTGTCGACATAGAAACAACTGGTAACGGTATAAAAGGTAATCGAATTACCGAAATAGCTATTTTTAAATACGATGGTTATGAAATAGTTGATGAGTATTCCTCATTGGTCAACCCAGAATGTGAGATTCCTTATTTTATAACTGGCCTTACCGGTATTGATAATCATATGGTGCGGAATGCACCAACAATTGATGAAATTGCAGATACTATTTTAGATTTCACCAAGGATTCTATTTTTGTAGCTCACAGCGTGAATTTTGACTACAATGTCATCAAGGAGGAATTAAAAAATATAAATCGGGAGTTTGTCCGCAAAAAATTATGTACCGTTCGACTATCACGCAAATTGATACCCGGATACCATTCTTATAGTTTAGGAAAACTATGCTCAGCTTTGGAGATACCCCTCACTGGTAGGCACCGTGCCAGAGGTGATGCCCATGCGACCACCTTACTTTTTCAGAGGTTATTACGCACGGAAGGCTCGGCCGAGGTATTCAAGAAGTTTTTAAATGCCCGCTCGCAGGAAGCGACATTGCCACCTACACTTAGCAAGGAAGTTTATGAAAAACTACCAAATAAACCAGGTGTATATTATTTTAAAAATTCCGTTGGAAAAATTATTTATGTTGGTAAGGCTATTAATATCAAAAAAAGGGTCTTAAGTCATTTTTATGATAAGACTAGTAAAGAGATTGCCATGTGCCAAGAGACGTCGGATATAGATTTTGAACTTTCAGGAAGTGATCTATTGGCACTATTAATGGAATCCGACGCCATCAAACAACATTACCCTGAATTTAATCGAGCCCAGAAAAGGAATATACAGCGATACGCCATATTCCTGTACCAAGACCGAAAAGGCATCCTACATTTGGCATATAACAAACTTAAACTAGTTCCAGAGCCATTGACCATTTTATACCGTCTTTCTGATTGCCGTACGTATCTTGAAGAGCTCTGTAACATTTTTGGGCTTTGCCCTAAATACTGTCATTTGCAAGAAGGAGTCGAATACTGTTCACATTACAGCATCAAAGCCTGTGATGGTATTTGCCGTGGGAATGAATCAGTTGATGAGTACAACATCAAGGTTAAACAAGCAGTAGCCCATATGAAAACCAGAGACGAAAATTTTGTTTTCAAAGAAAAGGGAAGAAAAATCTCAGAGCAGGCATTCGTATATATTGAAAACGGAAAGTACGCGGGTTATGGCTTTATTGAGAAAGAAAGTACCATTGACTCATTTGTTGATTTAGAAGCCTTTTTAGTTCGACAAAAAAATACTTTGGAAACCCAGCGCATTGTTCAATCGTACTTGCTAAAAAATCCTGAAAAAGACAAACTGATATTTACTGAAGAAACATTGTAATGAAATCAGTCATTTAGTTTGTTATACATCCGGATAACAAAAAGCAGCCAAATCACAAAAACGACACCAACGAAAATAGAATAACCCAGAATCAAGTCCATCACTTTTTGTATTAGAGGTAGTTGATAAAACCTAGTACGGCAGGGGCCAAAACGCCACAAAAATGGCAACTAACTTTTTACCGTTGAGAATGAGATATTCCGACAAAACGATTATCTAAAGAACAACGAGAAACAAAATCCAATTCATTGCTCCCATCCTCTCAATAAAATTTTAAATTATTTCCTGTAAAGTAATTCCTATTAAAGATAGTTAATGTCCGGGAGAAGTTTGTAATTAATTTAAGAATTAATTAACATTTAAGAATTATGCAAAAAACAATGACTTTCTTCTTTTTTTTCCTAAAAAACAGGCTTAGAAGCTATTTTAAAATAAATCAGGGAACCTCTTGTTGACTAAGAAAGAGCGTAGACATCGAAGTTTGACTACTGAGTATCATCTTTCTTTCCACTATTCATAAAAGAAACTAAAATAGCCACCAAGGCAATTACAACCAAAGCGAAAACACCGATCATTATAATTCCATTACTCCAATCGACCAAGGGAAGAATTAACTGCTTCATATCTGAAATATTTTATTTATCAGGTAAAACTAACAAGGCGCGTAGGGAGAAAATATGATATTTATCAGCCTGCTTGCTAATCTGGTTTCTTCACCTTACAAGTATTCAGACCGAACAAACTATATATCGGACAAAAACTGACAATACTGGTCAAAACAAAAATAGCGGCCACGGCTATAAGAATGTAGGCCAAAGTTCCAGTAACTACTTGAAAATAGACTAAAAGTGCAGCTACTATAGCAACTAAAACGCGTACCATTTTGTCGGTACTCCCCATATTTTTTTTCATGATTATTCTTTTAAAGGTTACTATATTCAATTATCACCACAACTATCGAAATCAAACCAATACAAATTGTACAAACAAGAACCAGCTTGATAGCTTTGTTTAATTTCATCTTATACCATTAAACTATGAGCATTATCCTAAATCAGGATTTGATTTGTATTAAAAATTATAAGGTTGAGGGGCAAATATAATTTGTCACTTCCACACCAACATTTTTCAAGGCTTCATAGCCACCCGCAAGATCTATCAAATTATGAAAGCCTCTACTTTTTAATATAGAGGCGGCAATTACTGAGCGATACCCTCCTGCACAGTGCACATAAAATGTTTTCTCTTTTGGAAACATGGCTAAATGGTCGTTCAACATACTAAGTGGCGTGTGGTTCGCATCAACAATATGCTCAGACTGATACTCCCCTACTTTTCGTACATCAAACACAGGGTGTTTCTTGTCATTGATATCTGCTTTCACTTTTTCAGCAGGCATAGACGTTATTGTGTCATAATCCATTCCAGCTTTTTTCCAAGCTTCAAAACCACCTTCTAAATAGCCAATGGTACCATCAAATCCTACACGAGATAATCGCGTTATGGTCTCTATTTCTTGCCCTTCTGGGGTTACCAACAAAATAGGCTGCTTCGTATCTGCGACCAAAGCCCCCACCCATGGGGCAAAATCACCGTTTAAGCCAATAAATATAGATCGTGGAATGTGTCCTGAGACGAAATCGTTTTGATGCCGTACATCAAGAACCAAAGCTCCCGTATCATTGGCTGCAGTTTCAAATGCCTTAGGCGACAACGCCTTAGTACCTCTGTCAAGAACCTCGGCAATATCATCATAACCTTCTTTGTTCATTTGTACGTTCAAGGGAAAATACTTCGGTGGGGGTAACAACCCATCCGTCACCTCTTTGACAAACTCTTCTTTTGACATATCAGCACGCAAGGCATAATTCATACTTTTTTGGTTGCCTAGTGTGTCTACTGTTTCCTTCATCATATTTTTACCACATGCCGAACCCGCACCATGAGCAGGATAGACCACAACATCATCAGCTAAGGGCATAATCTTCTCTCGTAAGCTTTGGAACAAAATACCAGCTAGGTCCTCTTTTGTCATATCCGCTGACTTCTGAGCTAAATCCGGTCTTCCTACATCTCCCAAAAACAGTGTATCTCCAGAGAAAATGGCGTGATCCTTTCCACTGGCATCTTTCAATAAATAAGTAGTACTTTCCATGGTATGCCCAGGGGTATGCAATACTTTTATAGTAAGTTCCCCGACCTGAAACTCTTGCCCATCAGTCGCAATTAGTGCTTCAAAAGCCGGACTGGCATTTGGTCCATAAACAATAGGGGCTCCAGTCTGCTTTGATAAGGTTACATGACCACTAACAAAATCAGCATGAAAATGAGTTTCCAAAATATATTTAATCTTGGCATTATCTCTTTTAGCACGGTCTAAATAGGGCTGTACCTCACGCAACGGATCTATTATAGCAACCTCCCCCTTACTTTCAATATAGTAGGCTCCTTGTGCTAAACATCCCGTATAAATCTGTTCAATATTCATCTGCATACTTCTTTTGTTCTTCAAAATTAAAATAATTCAATTACCCAAAGGGTAACTTTGGTTACAATCCCTTTCCGTTCTGATATGCCACTCTTGAACCAACAATAGAGACTGAATCAGGGTTTTCAAAAGAGGTCACCGCTTCTTTGGTCTTAACAAAAAGATATTCTCGTCGTAATTCAGTAATTATACCACTACTGAAAATAATATCGCGTGTAGGGCCTATTGCACCAGCAATATAAAAATCAACGTCCCTTTCATGTATCTCACGTATCACTTTTGTCAACATTATGGCAGCGGTAGAATCAATATAGTTAATGGCCTCAGCATTTAATATAACACCTCTCAAGGCCTCTCCTTTTCCTTGAACTTCCTTGAAGAGTTGTTTCCTAAAATATCCTGCATTCCCAAAATAAAGCTGGGCATCGAAACGTATAATGAGTAAGTCATCGCGCTCTATGACGTCATTACCAAAACGATCTATATTCTTGTAGTACTCAGAACCTTTGATATTGCCTAAAACCGCAAAATGAGGATTTGAAGTACGATACA
>CAZTLZ010000062.1:0-18083 GCA_964614665.1 uncultured Maribacter sp. | reverse complement strand
ATATTGGTAAATACCGTATCAAGAAACACGGTGTCTTTTGAAAACTCAAGATTGCTAGCGCTTTGTGCGTATTCCAGATCTTTTCTACATGAACTCCACAAAACTACAATGGTGAGTGCAGCTATGATCTGCAAGTATAGACGCATTTTGACGATAACAATTGAAAGTTGGGACTTTACTCTATTTAATCCTGTCAGATTAAAGGGTATCCTTCGAAAAAACATTTTTGATTTCATCCGATATTCGTGTAGGTCTCAAAGTCTCTTTATTCAAAAGACACCACTCTGTTTTTGAACGTAATAAAAGAAGATTTGTTTTAGCCCCATACATTTCTACTACCCGCACTGAGGTCGCTCCTCGACTATGGTCAATAAAAGTTCTCACCTTGATGATATCACCTAAGACCGCGGCACTTTTATAACTGATGTTATGGTTCATGACCACCCAGACCACACCTTCTTGCATTTCAGGTGGTGCGACACTTTGCCAGTGTTCTTTTGATATATCTTGAACCCATTGTACATAGCGTACATTGTTGACATGATTTAAGTCATCAAGATCATCTTCTGAAACCGTCAAGGTTTTTTCGAAGTACTCCATGTTCGCAGCTATTACTTTTTAATGATATTGACCTCGAACATTTTATCCCAGTCTTTTCCCGTTACGAAAAATGTTTTTCGAGAAGGGTGGTAGGCTATTCCGTTAAGAACATTGTCCGTATCGCTCCAGTTTTCGCCCTTGGTAATCTTGGCACTAAGTCCTCCAAAATTTACAACGCCTTCTATAGCCCCACTTGCGACGTCGATTATCATTACTCCCGATTTTTGATAGACGTTGGCGTAGATTTTTCCATCTACATATTCTAGTTCGTTAGCATTATTGAATATAGAAGAATTCGTTACTATCTCTATATGGTCTTCTTCTTTTAATGTCTCTGGGTTTAACAACCATATTTTTTCCGTGCCGTCACTTTTATATATTTTACTACCATCATTAGTCAGGCCCCAACCTTCTTTGCTTTCCCCGTATTGAAAGTTATCTATTTTCTTGAAGCCTTTTAAGTCGTAGATAAAACCGATTCCACTTTGCCAACTCAGTTGATAGATTTTTCCGTTCAAAATGGTAATACCTTCACCAAAAATAGTATCGTCCAAATCAATTTGATCGAGTGACTTTCCAGTTTTAAAATCTACTTTTCTCAAAAAGGAGCGTCCCCTTTTTCCGGTTCCTTCATAAAGGGTGTCATTGTGAAACTCTAGCCCCTGGGTATAGGCCCTGTTATCATGCGGATACTCATTGACAATTTCATAGGTGTATAGTTCAGGTGCATTTTGGGCAAGCACCTTGATCCCTTTTGTGATATCGGTGGCCGTATCGTCATAAGAAACCTTGGCCTTCAAGGTTTTGGCACCTAATTTTGAAATATCTAAAACTACCTGACCATCTTTCTGCTGTAACTCTTTTCCATCAATGGAATATACCACACTTTTAATGTCTTCTCCTTCATCGTTCTTTATGGAGACATCAATACTTTCGTTTTGTTGAAAGCTAGTTCCGTTTGTTTGTATTTCAAAGAGAAGTGCTTTTTTTTCGCCACCACAAGAGGTGAGTAAAATCGCAAGAAAACTATAATTAAAAATTTTTAGAAAGTTCATTTAGGTATTTGTTTTATTATCAATGTCTTGTTCGACAACTCTTTAGGATTAATCGCAGATCTTAAAAAATGCGCTGTGTTACTTTTGGTAAAATTAAGAATGTAAAAAGGAATGCGAAAAGGATTGTGAAAGTTTTAAAACATCGTATCTTTGCAGTTGGCAAGTCCTACACGACCAGCTCCTGTAGAATCCCCCAGGGTGGGAACGCAGCAAGGGTATATGGTTGTAGCGGTGCGATGTAGGTAGCTTGCCTTTTTTTGTGCCCAATATTTTGGGTTTTAAGAATTACAATTTGGAAAATGACTTGAATGTATGATTTTCACAACGTTCCATTTATCGCTAATTTGTAAACCTTATGAAGCATAAAACAGTTCTCATTACCGGAGGTTCTTCGGGTATTGGAAAATCAATCGGACTTTATTTGGTATCCAAGGGCTTTATTGTCTATGGTACAACGCGTTCTTTGGAAAAGAACAAAGATTTTCAGGCTTTTCCACTTTTAGAAATGGATGTGCGCAATAGTGATTCCGTCAATAATGCGATTGCAGAATTTCTCAGAAAGGAAGAGCAGTTGGATGTGCTGATCAACAACGCGGGGGTTGGAATTACCGGCCCTCTTGAGGAAACCCCTTATGAGGAAATCATAGGCGCATTCGAAACGAACTTCAATGGTCCGATTCATGTGATTAAGGCTGTTTTGCCACAAATGCGTAAACAAGGGCGCGGGCTTATTATTAATATCACTTCACTTGCTGGTTATATGGGATTACCTTATCGGGGAGTTTATTCTGCTACCAAAGGTGCTTTGGAAGTAATAACGGAGGCATTACGAATGGAGGTAAAAGATTTTGGCGTGCATATTACTAATTTGGCTCCGGGTGATTTTGCTACTAATATTGCTGCAGGTCGATACCACTCACCGGTTCTTGAAAACTCTCCTTACAAGCTACCCTATGGCGCAACCTTAGAACAAATAAACAATGATGTCAATGGAGGTGAAGACCCAATTTTGGTGGGCAAGACCGTTTTAAAGATAATTAACACAAAGCATCCAAAGGTTCATTATAAAGTAGGAACATTTACCCAAAAGTTTTCACTGGTTCTAAAAGCGATATTACCGGATAAAGTATTTGAGAAAATGTTATTGAACCATTATAAGTTGTAATTTTGCCGGCAGCGGAATTACACCCTTTTTAAAAGCACTTTTTAATATAAAATAGATAACAACATGAAATTTTTTATCGACACAGCCAATTTAGACCAGATAAGGGAAGCCCAAGCTTTGGGGGTACTTGATGGAGTGACCACGAACCCTTCTTTAATGGCTAAAGAAGGCATTACGGGAAGAAATAATATTTTGAAACACTATGTAGATATCTGTAATATCGTTGAAGGCGATGTTTCTGCAGAAGTAATTGCGACGGAGTTTGACGCCATGGTGAAAGAGGGAGAGGAACTGGCCGAATTACATGATCAAATTGTCGTTAAGGTGCCCATGATAAAAGATGGGGTGAAAGCGTTGAAGTACTTTTCAGATAATGGCATTCGCACTAATTGTACCTTGGTTTTTTCCCCAGGGCAGGCATTACTGGCAGCGAAGGCAGGCGCAACTTATGTTTCACCATTTATTGGAAGACTTGACGATATTTCCACTGATGGGCTTAATCTAATTGCCGAAATCAGACATATCTATGATAACTATGCTTTTGAAACACAAATTTTGGCTGCATCCATTCGACATACCATGCATGTTATTGATTGTGCTAAAATCGGTGCTGATGTTATGACCGGACCGTTATCATCCATTGAAGGTCTTTTGAAACACCCATTGACGGACAGTGGTCTTGCCAAATTCTTAGCGGATTATCAAAAAGGGAATTGAATTATTTTCAAATAAGATTAAAAAACCCTGGAGCGCTAGTTCTAGGGTTTTGTTTTATATAAGGAAGCGATATCTGAAAAAGCATCCACGATTGTGGCGTCTTGGGTAATAACACATCTGTTAAGGTGATGTATTATCAATGATTTTGTTATTTCTTCAAAATCATCTGCTTTGAATTGTTTTGTGCTATCAAGATCATATGATTCGACCATACCGCGCCAAGTTCTATCGTCGGTTCTGATGTTGATGCCGACAAATGAATAGTCTTTTTTCTTTTTGGACAAATGCGCTACTCTTTTGACTATGCTTTTAAAATGTGTCTTATCCGTCCCGGTCCAAAAATAGAAAATCACTTTTCCATCTTTTGAAATATCCTGCAGCGAAACCTTTTCACCTTCCAAACTGGTTACGAGAACATTCGGAATTTTTTTCTTGGGCTGTACGTTCTGAATACCTCGATATAACTCATTAATTTCTTCTATATGTCTATTATTACCTGACCTTAAATGAAAATCAGTAATAAAACTTTCAATATTCTTTTCCGAATCATTTGCGGCAAGCAGGTAATTGAATGCTACATTTCTAAAGAGGTTGTCTTTAAGCTCTTTTTCCTTGATCAAACTATCTATCAAGCTTAACCTATGTCTATTGAAATGGAGTTGATTGCGAACCTCATTACCTCTAATTTCACAAGACGCCGAGCAGTTTGAATAGGACAAGTTTTTGATATGCGTTTGAATAAACTTGTAATAGGGCCGTAAGTAATTCAGATGGGGATTTGCGAAACTTATGTCTTTTCTATAGTCATAAAAATCCTCCGGAAGATTCTTAAGTACTTTTTGTCCGGTATGTTTGCGATGTGCAAAAGGATATTCTTCTTTGTACTTGTAGTACGTGTAATCAATACTGGCTCGGACAATCTCTTCCGCATCATTGGAAATTTGGGCATCAGAGGTCAAATTCTCCAAATTGGCCGTTTTTTGACTTCTTAGAGAATCAATAAGTCTCGCAAATTCTTGGGGCTCTAGACCATAGAATTTTTTATAAATAGCTTTTTCTTCATCTTCATTTGCCAAAAACAAATCTAGAAGAAAATTGTTTATTTCGGCACCAGAAGTTGTACCAGAGAAAACCAATGATTCATCAAAGTCAATAGTATTTAACCTGACCATTAAACTATCTCCATTTTCAAGGAAAACATATTGTAGTTCAGGAGCATGATTGAAATGATGAAGACCCTCGCTAACCGAATCCAAAGCGAAGGTAAATCTATTCTTTTCGTCCAATTTGGCTGAATCTATGACCTTATCACCTTTGAACAGTACCACATAATCGTCCGTAGGGTTTATAATCTGCCCGGCAAAAAAAACGTTGGGGGATTTTTTTTCTCCTTTACTACAACCTGCTACTGCGATAAGAAATAGAAAAAGTAAGTTTTTAATCATATAAGAATATATGCTGTCTAACGAACAAATCTAAGAAACCAGTATGCCGATTGCTGTTAATAGCGAGTTAAAAATTAGAGGTTTACGTTAACATTATGACATATTTAAGGACCCTTTTGCAATTGTTGTTTTCAAAGAAGCATATTTATTCATCCATTGAACAAAACACGCAAAGGAATTATAGAAAATCGTTTTAAACTCTCTATTTTTGCACGAATTTTAAAGGTATTTCTATGTTATCTGTTTCTAATCTTTCCGTTCAATTTGGAAAACGAGTTTTATTCGATGAAGTGAACGTTGCTTTTACCCAAGGTAATTGCTATGGGGTTATTGGTGCCAACGGCGCAGGTAAATCTACTTTTTTGAGAATTCTTTCTGGTCAGATAGACCCGACCTCTGGGCATGTTCACCTAGAACCAACAAAGCGCATGTCAATTCTAGAACAAGAGCATAATGCATATGATGAATCAACAGTTTTAGAAACTGTGGTCATGGGCAACAAACCACTGTACTCACTTAAGAAAGAAATAGATGAGCTCTATGCCGATTACAGTGATGAAAATGCTGATAAGATAGGAGAGTTACAGGTTCAGTTCGAGGAAATGGATGGTTGGAATGCTGAAAGCTCCGCGGCCGCCTTACTTTCAAATCTCGGAATTTCAGAAGATTTTCATTACACCACCATGGCGGATATGGATTCGAAGTTAAAAGTTCGAGTTTTGTTAGCACAGGCCTTGTTTGGAAATCCTGATGTTTTGATTATGGATGAGCCAACCAATGATCTTGATTATGAAACAATCAATTGGCTTGAGAACTTTTTGGGCAATTATGATAACACCGTCATTGTGGTTTCACATGATCGACACTTTCTTGATGCGGTGTGCACCCATATTTCAGATATTGATTTCGGTAAAATAAATCATTATTCGGGCAATTATACATTTTGGTACGAAAGTAGCCAACTGGCCGCTCGCCAAAGGGCACAGCAGAATAAAAAATCTGAAGAAAAAGCGAAAGAGCTTCAAGAATTCATTGCTCGATTTAGTGCAAATGTCGCGAAAAGCAAACAAGCTACCTCCCGTAAGAAAATGTTGTCGAAATTAAAGGTCGATGACATCAAACCGTCAAGCCGTAGGTATCCTGCAATTATTTTTGAGCGCGAACGCGAGGCAGGTGACCAGATTCTGAATGTTGATTCACTTGCCGCCACTTCAGAAGATGGTGATCTACTTTTTAACAAGGTGAACATTAATTTGGCCAAAGGGGATAAGGTGGCAGTAATTTCCAAAGACTCTAGGGCTACAACAGCATTTTACGAAATCATCAACAATAACCGAAAGGCCGATAAGGGTTCATTTCAGTGGGGCATTACTACGAACCAATCATACCTTCCGGCCGATAATTCGGATTTTTTCACCCAAAATGTAAGTCTGGTGGATTGGTTGCGCCAATGGGCTAAAACAGAAGAGGAGCGAGAAGAGGTATACATTCGTGGGTTTTTAGGAAAAATGCTTTTTAGTGGGGAAGAAGCATTGAAGAAATGTACTGTTTTATCCGGAGGTGAAAAAGTAAGATGTATGTTAAGTAGAATGATGATGCTCAGGGCAAATGTTCTTATGCTTGACGAACCCACCAATCACCTTGATTTGGAAAGTATTACTGCATTTAACAATTCGCTAAAGAATTTTAAGGGTACTGTTCTGTTCACAACACACGATCACGAGTTTGCCCAGACAGTGGCCGATCGCATTATAGAATTGACTCCTAAAGGCAATATTGACAGGTATTTGACGTTCGATGAGTATATGTCTGACAAGACAATAAAGGAGCAACGTACAAAGATGTACGAGGTTCCCGTTTGATTTTATTGAACCCAAATACTTACATCATGAAAACCTACAACATTATCTATGTGCTGTTGGCACTATTGGTCATTGGTTGCAGTAAGCCTGAAGAAGGCACTGGGGACGATGAAGTGGGCAAAGAACAAGAAGAAGAGAAAAGTGTTGATGCAGATTACGTAATGCTTCTGACAAGTGGAGGTACCCTTACCACACAACTTTTGAATGCAAATGCCGAGACAATTACGTTAAACCCCGCCGAAAGTGCACTGACTGAAAAGGCGATTCCACAACTAACGGCAATAAATGAGTCAAGTTTTTTTCAATACCACAAGCAAAATGATTGTGGAGGAAAAATTACGCAGCACGATTTTAATACTGATGAGATGTCAGAAATTGAGCTGTTCGATGATTTGGGCGATTGCATGTTGACAGCTAAAGCCATATCATTTTCAAATTCTTCACTATTCATAGCATACGAACTAGAAATAGATACCAAGAACTATGAATATATGGTGAGAATAATAGACTTGAATTCTAGCGAATTCAGTTTTGTCGATGTTCCGTTGAACAAGAAACCAGTTGATCTGGCCATCGCAAATGACCGTCTTTTCATTTTAACATTGGATGTAGAAATCTCAAACGAGAACTATCTTTCTGTAATGGATTTAAGTTCAAATACGTTAGTTCATGAAACGAATTTAGGATTTAGGGCACGACGTATTTTCAGAAATCTGAATGATGATGTTATCATAAGTTATGACGAGTTACATTCTACTTTAGACAGCTCGAATTTGTCTTTCGTGTATACAAATTATGCCCCTGGAACAGAACCAAAGTTTACTTCAAATACAACGGACCATTTTGATTTAGAAGGAAGGTTGTATTACCCGGTAAATTCGGAAGCCACTAGCATATACCCTGAGATTCCAGCGGTATACGATTTTTCTCAAAACCTTACGACCTTATACGCATTTGAAAACTTCCTTACGGAAGCAAAGCGTGACTTCGAGTTTGAAATTGAAACAACAACAGCGGTCAATTATGATAGGGAAAACAATTTGATTTTGATAGGTTATAAAAAAACAGGTAAGGACAAAGGTGGTCTGTTAAGAATCAAACCAGCTTCTGACCCTGAGTTCATCGACAATATTGATTTAGATGGAGTACCCTATGAGATTTTCGTCAACTAGGCAATTGAATGGAGCACTAGTATTTTAAGTATTAAAATATTTACTATTCCAAATAGCCGGGTTGAAATTTTTTCCCAAAGCGAAGCCATAGAAAATAACAACCGACGCCAAGCATTTGAACATAAAAAAGAAAATAATCCAAAACTCGGCCGTTGAATTTGTTTTCGAAAATAAGCCGTTTGGCACTAGTAGTGTCACAAGATAGCTAACCACCAAAACTAGAAGTGTCAAATTAACAATATTCTTAAAAGGCCACATCAATAATTTCCGTAGCGGGTGAAGATCGTTACCCCATTTGTGAACCAGATAGAAATAGTCATTACCGATAGGGGCGAAAAGCAAAGGGTCGTCCTTATCCTTCAATTTGAAAAGTTTGGATGGAGCTATTATCTTGAAACCTTTAACTTCGATATTATGCTGCCTTTCTATTTCGGAGATTTTTTGCAAGGCCGCTTGTGGAATATCCCCTTTAAAATAGTTCGAATTTAGGAACCGAAGCCTGTAATCGATACAGACTTTTTTAATTTGATCGAGATGGTATATTTTATTTGTTTCAAGAAGATTGAAATCAAAATTATTGACTACTGAATTTTTGTCATTGCTAATGTTATTTTCAATTCTTTCTTGGTTTTCATGATGTTCATGTAGAATTTCTCGTACCCGTCTTAAAATTTCTTCAGGTTCTGAAAACTTATTTTTATGACTTATAAGTTTATCCTCAACATTAGTTTTTTGAATTAACATAATTTTCTTTTAGCAATTACTCAAAGTTACCTAATTCAAGCACTACTATTTTTTTAGTTTAACTTTTGAAAAAGTTAATATTTTGTTAATTTCTATGAACGGCATGTTTCCGTGGTATCACAAAGGGGTTTATTGCCGTATCTTGTCGGTAAATCGTTACCATTCATCGATTTTTACACTATTTATGAACCCCAATATGAGAACCTATGAAATGTAAAGCAGTGCCTGTGGCCCTATCGTTGCTGTTATTCACTTTTTTATCACATTCTCAGACTAGTACTGCAATCTCCATTGACATCTCCTTAAATACGGGCATGGACCCTGAAAAATCGATTCTTAAGAATACGGAAAGTTCTGAGAATCATAAGACTCTTTTAGCCGTCATGCGTGCCGCCGATTTAGAAGAAGTTCTGGGTTTTGATGGACCTTTTACCGTATTCGCCCCTTCCGATAGTGCTTTTGAAAAATTATCTAAGGAAAAAATTGAGGCCCTTTTATTACCCGAGAACAAGAAAGAGTTGCAAGCGCTGTTGACGTACCATATTATTGCAGGAAATTTTTCCGCTTCAAAGATTTTAAAGGCCATGTGTAGGGGAGCGGGTAAAGCTACATTTACAACGATACAAGGTGATGAAATAACAGCTACCATGCAAGGTGTGGATATCATCTTAACCGACAACTTTGGAAATACGGCCAGGATAACCACCGCTGATTCTAATCAATGCAACGGTGTGATTCATGAAATTGACAGTGTCATAAGACCCAATAAGATTTAAGTCTTAACGTAATTCTGCACCTAGGTCATTCTCGTATTTACGCTGTAACTTATCCATTATTTTATCGATCTGTTTGTCAGTCAATGTACTCTTTTCATCTTGAAGGGTAAAGCTGACGGCGTATGATTTTTTACCATCGGGTAATTTCTTTCCGGTATACACGTCAAAAAGACTAACCTCCTTGAGCATTTTTCGTTCTGTTTGAAATGCAATATCATGAACCTCTTTAAAAGAGGTTTTGTTGTCTAGAAGTAAAGCAAAGTCTCTTCTGACTTCGGGATATTTAGGAATGTTCTTAAAGACAATTCCATTTCTTGGAACTAAACTCAACACATTATCCCAGTTAAAATCGGCAAACAAAACTTCTTGTTTGATATCAAAACTTTGTAAGATGGGTTTCTTAACGACACCCAATGCTACCAACTCCTTTTTTGATGATTTAAGGGAAATTCCTTCAGAGAAGTCCGATTCACCTAAAGGGTTTGATTTGGTATCGGTTATACCTAATCGCGATAGAATATTTTCAACGATTGTTTTCAAATAATAAAAATCACTTTTCTGGTCTGGGCCAATCCATGTACTACTGGTTCTGTTTCCTGTCAAGAACAAACCCAGGTGTTTGTGCTCGACCCTGATCGTTTCATATTGATGGTATGTTTTTCCGAACTCAAAAAATTTAAGATTTTGCTTTTTTCGGTTGTAGTTGTACGATATTGCCTCCAAGCCTGAAAATAGCATCGTTTGTCGTAAAACAGCCAGATCATTACTCAGGGGATTCAGCATTTTTACAGATTGGTCTTCATGGTGTGTATCCGAAAGAGCTATATATTCTGTTGAAGTAAGGCTATTTGCCATTATTTCAAAGAAACCTTGAGCTGCTAATTGGTTGCCAATAACATGCTGCAATTTATAATCTTCGAGTTTTGAAGTTGTGGCTATCGAAGCATTCAATTTTTCGGAGATGGCTATATTGTTATATCCAAAAACCCTTAAAATTTCCTCGATAACATCCACATCGCGCTGTACATCTACTCGATAGGAAGGAACCATAAGCCCCATACCAGATTCGGTGACGTTCATTACTTTGATTTCCAAAGAAGCTAAAATATCTTTTATTTTATCCCTTGGGATTTCTTGCCCCAATAATTTATCAATCTTTTCAAAGCTCAAGAAGACCTCTTGTGGCTTTACTTTATTGGAATATTGGTCCACAATGTCCGATGTAATGTCCCCACCTGCTATTTCTTTAATAAGTATAGCGGCTCTTCGCAGGGCATTTTCTACATTTTCAATATCTATTCCACGCTCAAATCGAAAAGATGCATCTGTATTCAGACCGTGCCTTTTGGCCGATTTTCGAATCGATACTGGGTTGAAATATGCACTTTCCAAGAAAATTGCCGTGGTGTTTTCGTTTACTCCTGAGTATTCCCCTCCAAAGACCCCCGCAATGCACATTGGTTTTTCGGCATCACATATCATAAGATCTTCTTCATGAAGTTCACGTTCAACACCGTCTAAGGTTTTGAATTTTGTGCCCTTGGGTAATGTTTTTACAACAACCTTATTTCCTTTGATTTTACTAGCATCAAAGGCATGCAGGGGCTGACCAAGTTCATGGAGCACATAGTTGGTCGCATCTATCAAATTATTTTTTGGGGTTAGACCAATAGCCTTTAATCTGTTTTTTAACCAATCAGGCGATGGTTGAACAATTAAGTTACTCAAAGTAATGCCACAATAGCGGGGAGCTAATTCCTTATTTTCTACTTCTACATCGATCTTAAGCGACCGATCGGTAATAATGAAATTGGTTAGGGGAGGGGTGATAAGCTCTTTTTCTATTTCTTTTTGTCGTAGGCCTGCTCTCAAATCTCGAGCAACTCCAAAATGGCTCATGGCATCTGACCGATTAGGGGTTAGTCCGATTTCGAAAACCTCATCGTTCTCAACTTCAAATACTTCTGCGCATGGTGTACCCACTTTCAATGAACTATCTAATACCATAATACCATCATGGCCATCACCTAAGCCCAATTCATCTTCAGCACATATCATTCCATGGCTTTCTTCACCTCGAATCTTTCCTTTCTTAATGGTCCATGCTTCTCCTTCTTTGGTATAGAGTTGTGTGCCGATTGTTGCTACGGGAACTTTTTGCCCAACCGCAACATTTGGTGCCCCACATACGATTTGAACAGGAGTGTCACCACCAATATCTACCGTAGTTAGTTTCAGGCGATCGGCATTCGGGTGTTGTATACAGGTGAGTACATGACCTATTACTATTCCTTTAAGGCCGCCTTTTACCGATTCAAATTGACTAATACCCTCAACTTCAAGACCTAAGTCGGTTAGCAGTTCGGCAGTTTGTTCGGCTTCCCAATCTACTTTTAAGAATTGTTTGAGCCAATTGTATGAAATATTCATTGAATGTTTTTACAGCCGATAAAGATAAAACAATGCTTTAATACATTCAACAGCGGGAGAATTGAATTGTTCAAATTTTCTTGTGTAGCTTTTTTATTGTTGCTTCGACTATCCCTGAAAAACCTAATAAAGAAAAGAGTGATTTGCTTCTTGTTCCTGATTCCAATTATTTTTCTTGTCAAGAAGAGCAAAAAAAGTTACTTTCTGAGGGGATTTGGCCAAAGGAATATTTGCTCAAAATGGTAATCAAGAGGTTTGTGAAGAAATTGCTTGCTAAAAAGTCGTTTAAATAATCGTTGATTTCCCCAAACCGATATTCTCATCATTTAAGTTCAGATCCTCATCTGAATAGGTGATGTTCTCAGCGATAAAATCACCGACGTAATCCGTACCATATTTGCTACTTCCGAGAATATCCTTGGTGATAACATTTTTCTTAAAAGACTTATTTACCGCTTTTACAACTGCATCAGCTTCTTCCTGAAGTCCGAAATGCTGCAAAAGCATTGCGGTACTGAGAATAGAAGCCACGGGATTTGCTATGTTTTTTCCTTTTGCCTGCGGATATGAGCCGTGAAAAGGTTCGAACATGGCATTTTCATTGCCTACGGATGCTGATGGCAATAAACCTACAGAACCAATTATTACGCTGCCTTGGTCAGACAAGATATCTCCGAACATATTGTCTGTCAATATAACATCAAATTGTTTCGGATTCATCATCATTTGTACAACGGCATTATCAATAAAAAGGCATTCCAATTGAACTTCAGGATAACTCTGACTTATTTCAGAGACCACTTTGCGCCATAATCTTGAGGTTTCCAAAACATTTGCTTTGTCAACTAAGGTCACCTTGCGCTTTCTCTTTTTTGCTGCCTTAAAGGCCATATGGGCAATACGAGAAATTTCCCCTTCGAAGTATTCACAAAGATCAGATGCGACGGTACCATCTTCGCTAAATGTTTTCTTGCCAAAATAGATGCCTCCGGTCAATTCTCGGTAAATGACAAGGTCGGTACCTCTAATGACTTTTTTAGGTAAGAGTGAATTTTCGATGAGTGAAGAAAACACTTTTACCGGTCTGATGTTTGCAAAAAGACGAAGCTCTTTTCTTAGTTTGAGAAGCCCTTGCTCTGGTCGAACCACAGCCTCGGGATTATAATCGTATTCAAGTGCGCCGATCGCTCCGAAAAGGATAGCGTCTGCATCCTTGCATAATTGTAACGTTTCTTCCGGAAGTGGGCTTCCGGTATTTGAGATGGCTACTGCACCAACAGGTGCTTCCGAATAGGTGAATTTATGATTGAAAGTTTCTTCAACCGCTTTTAAGCATTTTACGGATTGGGCCAGAACCTCCGGACCTATACCGTCACCGCCCAAGAGAGCGATATGCAGATTCATGGGACTGAGACTTTTGGAATCACCACATCGGTAGCGGCGATTATCTCGTGAATATCCTCATCCATAATCTCTTTTTTCCTATCTGCGAAGTTCAAGAATTCTTGATAAACTGCATCTAATTGCAATTTGGTGAGTTCATAGCCCACAATTTTAGCTCGATAGGCCAGGGCGGCGCGGCCACTCCTAGCTGTAAGTACAATCGATGATTCATTGACGCCAACATCAGCGGGGTCTATAATCTCATAGGTTTCCCGATTTTTGATCACACCATCTTGGTGTATTCCAGAACTATGGGCAAATGCGTTCGCCCCCACAATGGCCTTGTTAGGTTGTACTATCATTCCCATTTTTTGAGAAACCATTTGGCTGGTATCGTACAATAATTTGCTGTTTATTCCGGTATCGAGACCTAAGCTGGGATGTTGTCTTAGAATCATAACCACCTCTTCTAATGAAGTATTTCCTGCACGTTCACCTATTCCGTTAATGGTACATTCTATTTGACGTGCTCCATTGACGACGCCCGCAATGGAATTGGCCGTAGCCAGTCCCAAATCATTGTGACAATGACAAGAAAGCACGGCTTTATGAATATCTTTGACGTTTTCCTTTAAGTATTTCATTTTAGCGCCATACTCATCTGGAAGACAGTAACCGGTAGTATCAGGTATGTTTAAAACTGTCGCTCCAGCCTTAACCACCGCTTCGCAAACCCTTGCCAAAAACTCATTATCCGTACGTCCTGCATCTTCTGCATAGAATTCCACGTCTTCCACAAAAGTTTTAGCATAGCTGACCGCTGCGACCGCACGTTCAATAATGGCATCTCTATTCGAGTTGAACTTATATTTTATATGCGAATCCGAAGTACCGATACCGGTATGTATTCTTGGAATTTTTGCTGGCTTCAAAGCCTCAGCGGCAACTTCAATATCTTTCTTTACTGCCCTAGTTAAACCACAAACGGTAGCATTTTTCACCAATTTTGCAATTTCATTTACTGAATTGAAATCTCCAGGACTCGAAATTGGAAACCCTGCTTCGATGATATCAACTCCTAAGTTATCCAAGCGTTCGGCTATAACCAATTTTTGATTGGCATCCAATTTACAACCAGGTACTTGTTCACCATCCCTAAGCGTGGTATCAAAAATTTGTACTATATCTTTGCTCATTATATTTGTGTAGATTTATCCACCCTTACGAATATATGACCAATAGCGGAAACCTCCTAGAAAAGCGATTATGTTTTACAACGGGCAATCACTTTTAGAGATATTCAACAAACTGATAAACAGAATTTTAAACCCTTTTTTTTACGATGACAAATGTGCATAAAGATGCATTATTCGTGCTGGTAAAGTCGCTTTCAAAATCTGAAAAACGACAGTTCAAACTATACGTTGGCCGTTTGGGGGTCAATGCTGATGCCAAGTTTATTGCGCTTTTTAATTTAATGGATAAAATGAAAGCCTATAACGAGAAAACCATTTTAGATAATGGCATCGTTACCAAATCACAGCTTTCGAATTTAAAGGCTCATTTGTATAAGCAGATCCTGATTAGCCTGAGACTGAACCCCGTAAATCAAAATATACGCGTTCAAATTAGGGAACAGCTTGATTTTGCGACTATTCTATATCACAAAGGACTATACAAGCAAAGCTTGAAATTATTGGATAAGGCGAAGAACATCGCCATTGAAAACGAGGAGAAAAATGTGGCCTATGAAATTGTAGAACTTGAGAAAATAATAGAAACACAATATATTACCCGCAGTATACCTGATAGAGCGGATGAGCTTGCTGTTCAGGCTAAAGAACTTTCTGCTCACAATGTAATGACAAGTAAGCTTTCTAATCTCTCCCTACAGCTCTATGGCTTGATGTTGAAAGTTGGGTATGCACGCAGTGATGAGGATATCAATAAAATCAAGAAGTATTTTGAAAAGCATCTTCCAAAGCACAACATTGAAAACCTTGGTTTTCGAGAGAAGTTGTGGCTTTACAAGGCTCACTTATGGTATAGTTTTTTAATCCAAGATTTTCTTTCATCCTATAAGTATGCAAGTAAATGGGTAGACCTTTTTTATGAAAATAAAGAAATGATCAACTTAAATCCCGTTTTCTTTTTAAAGGGGAATCATTATTTGTTAGAATCCTTGTTCTACGTAAAATACAGTTCTCAATTTAAAGAAACACTTGATGAATTGGAAAGCATGGTCGGGAGTAAGGATTTTCCAAAGAACGACAACATAAGTTCACTTGCTTTTCTTTATATCAATTCGAACAAATTGAACTTACACTTTTTAGAAGGTACCTTCAAAAAAGGATTATACTTGGTCAAAATCATTGAATACGGAATCAATAAACACAAAGACCGTATTGATGAGCATCACATCATGTTGCTTTACTACAAGATAGCGTGTTTGTACTTTGGTATGGGTGATAATAAAACTTGTATTCAATATCTTAGGAGAATCATCAACAACAAGAATTTGAAAATGCGCGAAGACCTAATGTGCTTTGCGCGTGTATTAAGTTTGGTGGCTCATTATGAGGCAGGAATGGACTATCATCTGGAGGTACAGCTCAAGAGCACCTATAAATTTCTTTTAAAAATGGATGATTTACATGCAGTTCAAAAAGAGATGATCAAGTTTTTACGAAACTTGGGCAATATTTACCCACATGAATTGCGCATTGAGTTTCAAAAGTTACATGCGGAGCTGAAGAAGTATGAGGATCATCCCTATGAGAAAAGAGCATTTCTATATCTCGATATTATTTCATGGTTAGAAAGTCATTTAGAGGGGAAGCCTGTTGCCCAAATCATTCAAGAGAAAGCGAAAATGCTAACACGCTAGTATTCTAAGTTTTTTGTTGTTTTTTTACTTTGCTCTTAAAGAGAGCTCCACACTTTATAGCTAGTAAGGGGGGATTTTCGGCTCGATTGTCCAGAAAAAGTTATCGTTCTCAAAACGTTACTGGCTCAATTATTTTTCACCCTCTTCCTTCGTTTCTTTTTTGGGATTAATTCCGGGAGTTTCTTTCATGTTAAACTGGTTGATAAGCCCGTCACCAATTTTTTGAAAATCCTCATTTTTTGCCATTTCACGAACCTTTACGGGGTCAAAGTTGCCATTGAAATATAGAAAAGAACCACGTGTAGTATTGTTATTGTAAATCAATATCTCCTTCACGGCATTTCGTTTCTCACGAATGGAAACAACATTGCGTTTTTGTTCGTCATTTTTACGATAAACCTCAATAAATGAATTACCGGTCATATTGTTCATTTGTTCGTTCAAGAAACTGGTACGCTCAGGAGTTGCGCTTGGGAACTGCATATAACGTAAATCTCTGGTGCTTCCTATCAATGAATTCATTTCTGGTGAAATATGGCCTAGCATAGAAAGCATAAATTGAGGTACACGCACCGCTGTGACTTGGTCATCGTTTTTATGCGCTTCGTAAAAGGAGTCGATGGAGTTATAACTTCCACAAGAAGAAATAAGAATAAGGCTCAATAAAAAAAGTGTTCTCTTAAACATGGTCATGTGTTTTATGATTCTAAATGTAACGAAAATATCAACAAGCGTTCCAAACTGAATCATTGGGAGTAGGGGCGATCAAAACCAAGGGTTCTTTTCGTACGGGATGGATAAAAGAAAGACTTTTGGCGTGCAAATGAATACTGCCGTCTTTGTTACTGCGGTCGAATCCATATTTTAGGTCTCCTTTAATAGGAGTACCAAGAGCAGTCAGTTGTGCTCTTATCTGATGGTGTCGACCGGTTTTCAAATCTACCTCCAATAGAAAGTAATTATCCAATTTTTTTAATAACCGGTAATCTAGAATTGCTTTTTTGCTTTCAGGCACTTCTTTTTTATGAGCGTATGATTTGTTCTGCTTGGTATTTCGTTTAAGCCAATGAATAAGGGTGGCCTGATTACTAGGGGGTGCATTCTTAACGATGGCCCAATATACTTTTTGTGCTTCTTTTTCGGCAAATATCTTATTTAATCTGGGTAGTGCTTTTGACGTCTTGGCAAAGACCACTATTCCAGAAGTAGGTCTATCCAAGCGATGGGCTACACCTAAATATACGTTTCCAGGTTTATTATACTTTTCTTTGATATATTGTTTTACGACCTCACTGAGGGGCAAATCCCCTGTTTTATCTCCTTGAACAATATCACCTGGTCGTTTATTGATGGCAATGAGGTGATTGTCCTCATAAATGACCTGAAGGTTTTTTTTCGTAGAATGAATTTTACCTGCCACTATATATCTAGTTTTCGATAGCGAACACTTAAAAAGAGAATCATCAAAACACCCATAGTAACGGATACATCTGCCATATTGAAAATTCCCGTTTTGAAGTAACCCAAATCAATATGAAAAAAGTCGGTGACCTGTCCGTGGGCAATCCGATCAATGAGGTTGCCGATTCCACCTCCAATGACGCAAGCAAAGGCAAAGACCAACCAGTTGTTCATCATGGGTTTTTGAATGATTCGAAAAAGCAAAATCAACAATACGATTATCGGAATTACCTGAAGAAAAGTAATCTTGAGAATTGGAGAGAGTTCCGATCCAAAACCTAACATAGCTCCTCTATTTTCAACTTTCGTAAGGATAAAATTGTCGCTGATTACCGAAATGTGTTCTTGGTATTCAATGTTTTTACGGACCACATTTTTAGAAATCT